>NZ_DASZCQ010000121.1:0-14493 GCF_035942955.1 Actinophytocola sp.
CTCGTAGGGTGGGTGGGTGCGGGTCGAGATCAGCGATCTGGTGGGGCTGCGGGCGCATCGGGCGGCGGGGAGGGATCTGCGGGGGGCGTTGCTGACGGGGTTGGACCTTACGGATCCCGAGGATGATCGGCTGCTGCGGACCGCGATGGATGGGGCGGTGTTGCTGGGGTGTGTGGTGAGTCCGGGGACGGCGCGGCGGGCGGAGGCGGCCGGGGCGCTGCTGTTTCCGAGTATTCCGGAGTTGCCGTACGAGGTGTACCGGACGCGGTTGTATACGCCCGAGGAGCTGTTTGCGGGGTTTGAGCCGGAGTATCCACAGTCCTATGTGGATACTGTGGATGCACGGGTATACCGGCATACCAGGGAGCAGGGGCGGCAGCCGGATCCGTTGCACGCGTTGGCGGAGCGGCTGCACGATCATGCGATCACCGAGGCGTTGGGAGCGGAGCTGGTGGGGCGGCGGCCGGTGGCGGTGATGGGTGGGCATGCGCTGCGGCGGGATTCGGGGGCGTACCGGGCGGCGGTGGAGCTGGGGGTGGCGATCGGGCGGAGCCACTTGGGGTTCACCGTGCTGACCGGGGGTGGGCCCGGGGCGATGGAGGCGGTTCCGTTGGGGGTGCGGCTGTCCGGGTGGGGTGAGTCTGCTGTGGACGGTGCGGTCCAGGTGCTTGGGGAGGTGCCCGAGTTCGGGAGTGATCCGGAGGGGATCGGGCGGTGGCTGGCGGCGGGGTTGCGGGTGGAGTTGCCGGACGCCGACGAGCGGGCGCGCACGATCGGTATTCCTACGTGGTTTTACGGGCATGAGCCGCCCAATCCGTTCTGTGGCAGGCATGCGAAGTATTTCGCCAACTCGGTGCGGGAGGACGGGTTGCTGAGCGTGGCGACGGGTGGGGTGATCTACATGCCGGGGAGTGCGGGGACGGTGCAGGAGGTGTTTCAGGACTACGCCCAGAACCACTACGCGTCGTTCGGGCCGCCGGCGCCGATGGTGTTCCTCGGCCGGGATTTCTGGACCAGGCAGGTGCCGGCGGCGGTGCTGGTGCAGCAGCTGGCGCAAGGGCGGGAGGCGGAGCGGTGGCTGCTGGTGACCGACGAGCCGGCCGAGGCCGTCGCGTTGCTGGAGGCGTATGCCGTTGACGCCGCGGAGCAGGGGATCTAGGGTCCGGTATATGATATATCAGCCGGTGCCCACGGCGGCCCCGCCGGCGTCGAGGACGGACTTCGTTCTCGAGTCGATCAAGGGTGCCATCCTGAACGGCGAGTTGCGGCCGGGGCAAGCGCTGGTCGAGGCGGAGCTGGCGGCGCGGCTGGCCGTCTCCAAGACACCGGTGCGGGAGGCGCTCAAGACGCTGGCCGGCTCGGGACTGGTCGCGATGAGCCCGTACAAGGGCGCCTCGGTGCGGATCGTGGACGCCGAGCTGGTGCGCGCCGTGTACGAGGTGCGCGTGCTGATGGAGCCGGAGGCGCTGCGGCGGGCGGTGCGCCGCAAGGCCGACCTGAGCGAGGCGCGAGACGTGCTGGCGGAGGCTCAGCGGGTTGCCAAGGACGGCCCGGACCAGGGGCGGATGAGCCTGATCAACCGAAGGTTCCATCGGGCCATGTACGCCGGGTGCGGGAACCCGTTGATGGTTGCCATTCTGGACGACCTGCGGGACCAGACCGCGCTGATCACCGTTGCGGGCTGGGGAATCCGGCCCACGTGGAAGACCGAGATCGATGAGCACCGCGCGGTGCTGCTCGCCGCGGAGCAGGGCGACGCGGACCGGGCGGCCGAGCTGATGCGCCGCCACATCCAGATGTTCGCCGACCGAGTGGTCGAGGGGTTGCCCGATGGGACCGGATGAGCTGGCCGGCCGGCTCGCGGGGGTCGTGGCGATCACCGTCACGCCGTTCGACGAGACCGGGTCGGTGGATGAGACCGCCTACGTCAAGCTGGTGAAGCGGATGGTGGGCGCCGGCATTCCCGTGGTGACGCCGAACGGCAACACCGGCGAGTTCTACGCACTGTCCACGTCGGAGGCCGAGCGTGCGGTGGAGCTGAGCGTGCGGGCGGCCGACGGGCAGGCGGCGGTGCTGTGCGGGGTGGGGCACGACGTGGCCAGTGCGATCACCGCGGCGCGGCATGCCAGGGCGGTGGGCGCCGACGGGATCATGGTGCACCAGCCGGTGCATCCGTACGTGTCGCTGGACGGCTGGGTCGACTATCACCGCGCGATCGCCGAGGCGGTGCCGGAGCTGGGCGTGGTGCTCTACGTGCGCAACCCGCGGATCGGCGGCGCGCAGATCGCCGCGCTCGGCCAGGCCTGCCGCAACGTGATCGGGGTCAAGTACGCGGTGCCCGATCCGGTGCGGTTCGCTTGTGTGGCAAGGGATGCCGGGCTCGAGCGGTTCACCTGGGTGGACGGGCTGGCCGAGCTGGCGGCGCCCGGCTACTGGGCGGTGGGCGCCACGGGGTTCACCTCGGGGCTGGCCAACGTCAGCCCGGAGCTGTCCCAGCGGATGCACACCGCACTGTCCACAGGAGACTATCCACGGGCGATGCAACTCTGGGAGGAGATCCGGCCGTTCGAGGAGCTGCGGGCGGCGAACGAGTCGGCCAACAACGTCTCGGTGGTGAAGGAGGCGTTGGCGCAGCTCGGATTGTGCCAGCGGAACATCCGGCCGCCGAGCCGGATCCTCGGCCCGGTCGAGCGGGCGCGGATCGCGGAGATCCTGGCGTCCTGGGGGTTGCGGGACGAGCCATGACCAAGCGGCCGGAGGACCTGCGCAGCCACCAGTGGTACGGCGGCGAGGGGTTGCGCGCGTTCAGCCACCGGGCGCGCAGCCGCCAGCTCGGGCTCAACCCCGAGGAGCACCTCGGCAAACCGGTGATCGCCATCCTGAACACCTGGAGCGGCATCAACCCGTGCCACATGCACCTGCGGGAGCGCGCCGAGCAGGTGGCCCGCGGGGTGTGGCAGGCCGGCGGCTACCCGGTGGAGTTCCCGGTCTCGACACTGTCGGAGACGTTCTGCAAGCCGACCCCGATGCTGTACCGCAACCTGCTGGCCATGGAGACCGAGGAGATCCTGCGGTCGTACCCGGTGGACGGCGCGGTGCTGATGGGCGGTTGCGACAAGACCACCCCGGGGCTGCTGATGGGCGCGGCGTCGGCCGACCTGCCGGCGATCTTCGTGCCGGCCGGGCCGATGCTGCGCGGGCACTGGCGCGGCGAGACGCTGGGTAGCGGCACGGACATGTGGCGCTACTGGGACGAGCGGCGGGCCGGCACGATCGGCGCGGAGGAGTGGGACGAGCTGGAGGCCGGCCTGGCCCGCTCGCCCGGCACCTGCATGACGATGGGCACGGCGTCCACGATGACGTCGGCGGCCGAGGCGCTCGGCCTGACCCTGCCCGGCGCGTCGTCGATCCCGGCCGTGGACTCCGCGCACAACAGGATGGCCGCGGCCAGCGGGCGGCGGGCGGTGGAGCTGGTGTGGGCGGACCTGACCCCGTCGCGGATCCTCGACTCGCGCGCCTACGCCGACGCCGCCGCCACGGTCATGGCGCTCGGCGGGTCGACCAACGCGCTGATCCACCTGATCGCGATGGCCGGGCGCAGCCAGGTTCCGCTCAACCTGGCCGACTTCGACCGGATCGCGCGGACCACCCCGGTGCTGGCCGACATCCGGCCCGGCGGGCGGTTCCTGATGGAGGACTTCTACTACGCCGGCGGGCTGCGGGCGCTGCTGGCCCGGCTGCGCGACCGGCTGCACACCGACCGGATCACGGTCACCGGCAGGACCTTCGGCGAGGACCTGGCCGGGGCCATCGTGCACGACGACAACGTGATCCGACGGCTCGATAGTCCACTGTCGACAGAGGGCGGCGTCGCGGTGCTGCGCGGCAACCTCGCGCCGGACGGTGCGGTGATCAAGTACGTGGCCGCGGCGCCGGAGCTGCTCCGGCACACCGGCCCGGCCGTGGTGTTCCACGGCTACCGGGATCTGCAGGACCGGATCAACGACCCGGGCCTTGCGGTCACCGAGGACTCGGTGCTGGTGCTCGCCGGCGCCGGCCCGAAGGGTGGGCCCGGCATGCCGGAGTACGGCATGCTGCCGATCCCCGACCGGCTGCTCAAGCGGGGTGTGCGTGACATGGTCCGGGTGTCCGACGCGCGGATGAGCGGCACCAGCTACGGCGCGTGTGTGCTGCACGTCGCGCCCGAGGCGCACGTCGGCGGTCCGCTCGCGCTGGTTCGGGACGGTGATCCGATCACTCTGGACGTCGCCGACCGCACGCTGCGACTGGAGGTGCCCGAGGAGGAGCTGGCCCGGCGCCGGGCGGAGTGGACGCCGCCCGAACCGGTGTTCGAACGGGGCTATGGTGCCCTGTACTACGAGCACGTCACACAGGCCGACCGGGGCTGCGACTTCGAGTTCCTCGCCCGGCCAGGCAAGAACCCGGAGCCATACGCGGGGTAAACCGAGACCGGGCAGTCATCGGATGAAAATATTGCTGCACGAGTCTAGACGGGAGAGATAGGAAAGCGGTTGCCTATACCACAGCCGCAAGTGTGGGCACCGTCCACATATGTGAACCGAACGGACCAGACCCGAGGGAGCCAGAGAGATGCGCAGGACAACGCGGTCCCTGCTCGGCACGCCGACCCTGTCCGCCTTACTCGTCGCCGCGCTGGCCTGCGGCGCACCCGAGACCAACACCCCGGCCAACGCCCCGAGCACGGTGCCCGACAAGCCGTCCAAGCCGGTCGAGCTGAACATCCTCGACGTCGCCGGAAACCTGCAGCTGACCCAGGGCATGATCGATGAGTTCAAGGCCGCCAACCCGGACATCGTCAGCAAGGTGACCTACACCAAGGCCACCGCCCCGGAGATGCCCGGCAAGCTCAAGGCCGAGCAGCAGGGCGGCGCGTCGCAGACCCACCTGGTGCTGACCGGAACCGACGGGCTGTCCGCGGTGATCGAGCAGCAGCTGGTGCTGCGGCTGCAACCCGACTACGACGCCAAGTTCCCCGACCTGGAGGAGAACTACCTCGAGCCGGCGGCCGCGATGCACAAGCTCGCGCAGGGCCAGGGCATCACGATCACCTACTACCCGTCGGGCCCGCTGCTGGAGTACGACCCGGCCAAGGTGCCCAACCCGCCGAAGACCGCGCAGGAGCTGCTCGAGTGGGCCAAGGCGAACCCCAAGAAGTTCCAGTACGCCCAGCCGGCCAACTCCGGTCCCGGCCGCACGTTCCTCATGGGCCTGCCGTACATCCTCGGTGACAAGGATCCCAAGGATCCGGTCAACGGCTGGGAGAAGACCTGGGCCTACCTCAAGGAGCTCGGCCAGTACGTGGACTACTACCCCAAGGGCACCACGGACACGATGAAGAACCTGGCCAACGGGACGTCGACGATCATCGCGAGCACCACCGGCTGGGACATCAACCCGCGGGTGCTCGGCACCGTGCCGGCCGGCATGAAGACCGCCACACTGGAAGGCTTCCACTGGGTCACCGACGCGCACTACGCCGTGATCCCCAAGGGTGTCCCGGCCGACGTGCTGGCCGCCGACCTCGCGCTGATCAAGTGGATCCTGGATCCCAGGCAGCAGGCCAAGGCGTACGACAAGGGCTACTTCTATCCCGGCCCGGCGGTCAAGGGCGTCACGCTGGACATGGCGCCGCAGGAGTCGAAGGACGCCCTGGCCAAGTTCGGCCGGCCCGAGTACGACGCGCTGATCGAGGCGCACCCCAAGGAGACCTCGCTGCCGGCGGCCCAGCAGGTGCAGGCGTTCCAGAAGTGGGACCGCGAGGTTGGCAGCGGGAAGACCCGGCAATGACCGCGCCGCAACGGTTCGCCGAGCTGCACGTCGACCACGTGCGGCGGGCGTTCGGCGACCAGGTCGCGTTGCGGGACATGGACCTGACCATCAAGGGCGGCGAGTTCGTCGCCCTGCTGGGTCCGTCCGGGTGCGGGAAGTCCACCGCGTTGAACTGCCTCGCCGGGCTGCTGCCGCTCACGGCCGGGGCGATCTGGTTGGACGGCAAGCGAATCGACCAGCTGCCGCCCGAGCGCCGCGGGTTCGGCATGGTATTTCAGAACTACGCGCTGTTCCCGCACATGTCGGTCCGGCGCAACATCGCGTTCGGACTGTCCATGCGCAAGGTCGCGCGGGCCGAGCGCAACCGGCGGGTCGAGGAGGCGCTGCGGCTGGTGCAGCTCACGTCGCACGCGCACAAGTTTCCGGCGCAGCTGTCCGGCGGGCAGCAGCAGCGGGTGGCCATCGCCAGGGCGATCGTGCTCGAGCCGCGGCTGGTGCTGATGGACGAGCCGCTGTCCAATTTGGACGCGGCGCTGCGGCTGGAGATGCGGACCGAGATCCGGCGGCTGCACCAGTCCCTCGGGCTGACCACGGTGTACGTGACGCACGACCAGGAGGAGGCGCTGGCCCTCGCCGACCGGCTGGTGGTGCTGCGCGACGGCGAGGTGCAGCAGATCGGTTCGCCGGAAGAGGTCTACGCGCATCCGGTGAACCGGTACGTGGCCGGCTTCATGGGCTACCGCAACATGGTTCCGGTCACCGTGCAGTCGTTCGACGGCGATCGGGTCGCGGTCGGCGGCGAAGGCATCGAGCTGGTCGGGGTCAACCGCGACCAGCTGTCCAGCGGACCGGCCGTGGCGGCGATCCGGCCGGAGGACTTCTCCGTGGTCGGCGACGGCGTGGAGAACGCCGTCACGGCCAGGGTGGAGATCGTCGAGTACCACGGGCACGAGCAGGTCGTCGAGGCCGTCCTCGCCGGCGGGCAGCGGTTGCACGTGCGCACGGTCAGCCGGCTGGCGCCCGGCGACAGCGTCCGGCTCGCGGTGCCGCCGGAGCGGGTGCTCGTCTTCGCCCGAGAAATGGATGGTGCCACATGACAGCGCGGCACTCAGGGCGACCACCGAGCGCGCCTCGGCCGAAGGCCCGCAATCGCGTGGCAGGGCTTCTCATCAGAGCCGCAGGCAATCCGCTCACGGTAGCCCTGCCGGCGCGATTGCGGCAGCGCGCAGAGTCGCGTAGCAGGCGGGAGGCGGAATGACCGCCACACTCGAGAAACCACCGCGGGCGGAGGAGAAGGCGGCGCTGCGGCACCGGTTGGCCGAGCGGGGCATCGACCGGGTGCTGCTGTTGCTGGTGCCGGGCGTGGTCTTCGTCGTGGCGCTGTTCCTCTACCCGGTCCTCTATGGACTGCAACTATCGTTCCAGTCCAAGGACGGCGGCGGCCCGCTGGCGAACTACCAGAAGTTCTTCAGCGACTCGTACCTGTTCGACACGATCTGGATCACGCTGCGGCTGGCGCTACCCGCGGCGCTGATCAACGTGGTGGCGTCGATCCCGATCGCCTACCGGCTGCGCGGCCGGTTCCGCGGCAAGCGGCTGCTCACCACGATCCTGGTCGTGCCGATCACGCTGGGCACCGTGCTGACCGCCGAGGGGCTCATCGAGTACCTCGGCCCGGTCGGCTGGTTCAACAAGACGCTGCAGTGGTCGGGTCTGATCGACGAGCCGGTCCGGTTGGTGCACAACTACTGGGGCGTGCTGTTCTCGCTGATTATCACCGGGTTCCCGTTCGCGTTCCTGCTCACGCTGTCGTACCTGTCCGGCATCGACCCGTCCCTCGAGCAGGCCGCGGCCACGCTCGGCGCCGACTGGCGGCGCCGGTTCACCCGGATCACCCTGCCGCTGCTCGCGCCCGGCCTTGCCATCACGTTCTGCCTGACGTTCGTGCTGGCGTTCTCGGTGTTCCCGTCGGCGTACCTGGTCGGGCTGCCGCAGGGCGAGACCCGGGTGATCTCCATCGCCGCGTACGAGGCGGCGTTCCGGGACTTCGACTTCCCGCTCGGCTCGGCCATCGCGATGATCATGGCGGTGGTGATGCTCGCCGTGATCGGACTGGTGCTCGCCTGGCGGTCCACTTTGTACCGCGGGGCGACGGGAGGGAAGGGATGATGGCTTCCCGTGCCGTGATCGCCCGGCCCAGCGCGTGGTTGGTGTGGGGCGCGGTCGCGTTCTTCCTGATCAACCTGTTCGGCCTGGTGGCATACGTGGTGCTGAACTCGTTCAGCACGCAGTGGTTCGGCACCTGGCTGCCGGACGGGTTGACCACCACCTGGTACACCACCGCCTGGAACGAGCTCAGCCTGTTCGACGTGCTCGTGGTCACCCTCGAGGTCGCGATCGCGGTGGTCGTGCTGTCCGTCGTGATCGGCGGGCCATGCGCGTACGCCTTGGCGCGCCGGCAGTTTCCCGGCAAGAAGCTGCTGACCGTGCTGTTCCTGCTGCCCATCCTGATGCCGCCGATGACCTACGGCATCCCGCTGGCCACCGTGCTGTACAAGTTCGACCTCGCCGGGTCGATCACCGGGGTGATCATCGCGAACCTCGTGCCGTCGGTGCCGTTCGTGGTGCTGACGATGACCCCGTTCATCGAGCAGATCGACCCGAAGATCGAGGCGGCGGCCCGGATGTGCGGCGCGTCGACCGCCGCCGTGTTCACCCGGGTCCTCGCCCCGCTGCTGATCCCCGGCATGCTCGCCGCGTCCATCCTCGTGCTGGTCCGCACGGTCGGCATGTTCGAGCTGACCTTCCTCACCGCCGGCCCCGGCAGCCAGACCCTCGTGGTTTCCCTCTACGAAGCCATGTTCTCCGCCGGCATCCGCGCCCAGCAGGCCGTCGACGCCATGGCCGTCATCTACACCAGCTCCATGCTCGTGCTGCTGGTGATCGCGTTGCGCTTCGTCAACCCGACGCAGCTGGTGACCCGGTTGAAGGAGACCCCGACCTGAGGGTGATGCCCCTTCGGGCGGGCTCGGGCGCCTGGTTCGCGGCCTGCTGGGCCATGAGCCGGGCGCCCGCGCGTGTCACAGTGGCGGACATGCCTGATCAAGAGGAGAAAAGCTGGGTCGAGCAGGCCGGTGACTGGGTCGAGGACCAGTACTCGCAGATCACCGGCCAGGACGGCGCGCCGGCGGAGCAGGAGCCGGTGAGCGTTCCGTACGAGGAGCCGAGCGAGGAGCAGAAGGCGGAGTGGGACCGGCAGGCCCAGCTCGGCGAGTACATCAACGCGGTGTGCGGCCAACTGAAGGCGGAGGTGGCCGCAGTCGAGCAGGCGGCGCAGATCCTGCGCGCCACAGTGGACTCGGCCAGCCGCGAGGAGATCGAGGCGCTGGCCGGGCAGTGCGCCACCCTCTCCGGGCAGGGGTACGGTTCGGCGAGCCAGCTGAGGGATGCCGGTGTCCAGGACTGGGTCTACTCGGTGAAGGCCTGCAACGAGGTCGGCTACTGGGCCAGCTCCGCCTCGGCGCACGCCACCTCGGCCGCCGCCTCGGAGTACCCCACGGAGATCGAGGGCTTCCTCGGCAGCGTCGTCAACGACCTGAGCAACGCCTCGATCAGCATCAACGGGGCATAGGGAATTGACCCGGCTCAAGGAGATCCCGGCCTGGCCACCACACACGGCCATATCAACAACCTGAGCCGGGTCGCAGCAGCTCAGTAACTGCCCGTGCAAGTGAGGGTATTGGTGATCGCCGCACGGACGCAGGCCCAGGCAAGAAGCCCCGCATCGTTCACCATTTGCGTGAATGTGTCGCTTCCCGAGGTGATCTCCCGGGCATAGTTCGACCCATCAGAACTGTGCACCCGCACTCGGTCGCCAGGAATTCCACTCCGAATTCTTCCCCATGCCGCCCGGCAGGTTGGGCTGTATCGAAGCTCGACAATGATTCCTTCAGGACTGGTATTCTGCCTCGGCGTAAACGCATCCGCCGCGCAGCCGGTCGCGTCCGGCCACTTGCCTTCACAACTCTGCGCGTAGCAACTGGCCAGTGCACCCTGCGGTGCGCCGGCCTCCGCAGTCGCGGAAGTCGCCGTGGCCAAAGTCGCCGAGAGTACACCGGCGACTGACAAGCCAATGATTCGGATTCCTCTGCTCCCCATGACTAACAGTCCTATCGTGCCATCAGGTCAGTTGAGTTGCACCCACATGTGGGCGCCACGAGAACCGACCTTCTCAGGCTGGCGGCATCATCAAGCCACATCTGGACGGGTTTGGACATCCGTGGACGTCCCAGACCCGGTTACCCCTGCACGGTCCCGCCCCGAAAGCTCGAGACCGCATGAGAGGCCGCCGAATGCTACGGCGGTAGTGTGGCGAGCTCGTCGAAACTACTCGAACGCCAGGCGCTCCCGGCGATCGTTGCCTATTCCAGTGCCGCGGTGAGCTGGCGGGCCGGGGTCGTCACGATGCGGTTCCTTCATGGCCGCATTCGTTGTTGGCCGGAGGTGACGGTGTTGCCGCACCCATTGCGCCGAGGGCTAGGCCTAGTTGGAAGCGGTTTTCGACGCCGAGGCGGTCCATGAGGCCGCGGAGCGTGTAGGTGACGGAGCGGGTGGAGAGGCCTAGGTGTTGGGCGGCGCTGGTGTCGGTGTGTCCCTGGGCGAGGAGGGTGATGATGGCCTTTTCGCGGGGGGTGAGCACGACGGGGGGTACTCCGTTCCGGCGGGGATCGGTTGCCGTGTCCCAGTGGCGGTTGAAGAGGGCGACCAATGCGGCGACTACGGGTGGGTCGCCGATCTCGAGGGTTCCGCCGGGGTCGATGGCGAGCAGGGCGACGCGGCGGTCGAAGATCATGAGTTGGTGGGGAATGTCGGCTGACTCGCGGTACTGGCAGCAGGGGCTGTTGGGCACCGCCTTGTCACTGCCGGCTGTGCGGCGGCCCAGGGCGCGGAGGTGAACTCCGCGGCGGACAAGGGCTAGATCCAGAGGGGTCGCAACGGTCAGTGCTTGGCGGGAGAAGATCAGTTCGGGGTTCATCACCAGGTGTTCCCAGCGTTCCATGGCGACGAGTTCGGCGATGCGGGTGCGGGTGGCGGAGCGCGTGGGCAAGCGGCGGGTGCGGAAGGCGTGGCTCGTGAGGTCGCGGCCGAGGCCCTGGGTGCCGAGGGTTCGGCGCGTCCGGGTCGGGGGCACGGGATAGGTCGGCTCGCGGCTGCGCCGCCGTACCGTCGCAAGCGCCAGCTCTACCGGCGCCGCCGCCCAGGAACGACCCCCTTTTGCTCGATTGATGGGGCGGGCGATGCCGACAGCCTCGAGCTCCTCCAACGCCGACCGGACGCGGTCGGTGGACAGGCCCAGGTCCGCCGCGAGCGCGCGGACGGGTTGTGAGCCGAAGGTCGAAAGGCTGCGAAACACCAGGTCGGCGTCGGCCGACAGGCCCCAGCGAACCAAAGAAGGAACCGCGACGCCGGGGTTGATCTCTTTCTTATTGTGCCTCAACACGGGCGTCTACCTCCCCAATCCCGCGGACTGGAGATGCAAGCACACGTCGGCGTGGCTGTCACTCCTCCATTCGTTGGCACCAGAGAATCTTTTGCGCGATCACGCAACCAATATCAGAAGATCGGGTATACGTTATTGTGATCTCCATTTGAGTGTGGCAGCCTCACGCGTCGTGTGGGATGTTGACGGACTCCAGGTCCGGCCGGACGGCATTCACACGCACGAGCAGTTGCTGGGGGCGTTGGAGCGGTTGCGGGTGCGGGCCGCGCGGGGGCGGGGCAAGTGCCGGTTGTCGCTGACGGATGTGGCGGCGATGTCGGGGGTGCCGCGCAGCACGCTGGCGAACTACCTGTCCGGGGCGTCATTCGTACCGGCCGACCAGCTCGACTCGATCGTCCTTGCGCTCGGGGTCGCTCCGGACGAGGCCGCGCTGTGGGCGGCGGCGTGGGAGCGGGTGGCGGAGCGGCGCATCGCGAACAAGGCCCCGCCCGAGGAGTCCGGTGGGCGTCACGTGCTCCAGCGGCCGCGGTGGATGACGTCGGTGGCGGGCTTGCGGCGGGCACGGAAGCGGGCGCGGCGGTCGTCGTCCAAGGGGTCGTCGGGGTAGCCGATGGACACGGCGCCGATCGGGTGGAACGCGTCCGGGACGCCGAAAGCCTTGCGGTAGACCGGAATCCGCTCCTTGGGCAGGCCGAAGAAGCACGCGCCGAGGCCGGCGTCGACGGCGGTCTGCAGGATCAGCAGGGCGGCCATGCCGGCGTCGATGTCCCAGTAGGGCGCGGGCCACCAGGAGTCGTCCCGGTCGGTGAAACCCTTGTCCGCCTGGGCATACCGGTCGAGGTAGACGTCCTTGTTGGAGTGCACCACGATCAGCAGCGGGGCCCGGACGGTGGCGGCGAGGTAGTCGTCCGGCCATTCCTCGTGGCGGCACGCGGTGCGGAAGCGGTCGATGTCCTCCGGCGTGTCGAGCACCAGGAAGCCCCAGCCCTGGGAGAAACCGGCGGAGGGGGCGCGGACCGCGTTGTGCAGGATGCGGTCGACGACCTCCGGCGGCACCGGGCGGTCCGGGTCGTAGCGGCGGACCATGCGGCGGCGCCGCACCACGTCTTGGAACTCCACGGATCCGACCCTACTGGGCCAGGCCGTCGATCACCTCGGCGTGCGGGAGGGCGGCCAGCGCGGGGCCGGAGATCAGCAGCTTGCTGCCCCGGATCCCGCTGCCGATGATCAGCTCCGGGGCCCGCGCCACGCGCGCGTCGATCAGCAGCGGCCAGCCGTCGGGCAGCCCGATCGGGGTGATCCCGCCGTAGGCCATGCCGGTCAGCTCGACCGCGGTGTCGGTCGGGGCGAACGACGCCTTGCGCACGTCCAGCCGGCGGCGCACGACGTTGTTCACGTCCGCCCTTGTGGTGGCGAGCACCAGGCAGGCGGCGAACCGCTCCTCGCCCGACCGCTTGCCGGCCACCACCACGCAGTTGGCGGAGGCGTCCAGCGGCGACCCGTAGGCCCGGCAGAACGCGGCGGTGTCGGCCAGGTCGGGATCGATCGCCGCGACCCCGAGCCTGTCCCGCTCGGGCAGCGTCGCCATGGCCTTGCGGACCGGCTCACCGAGCAGGTCCGGCCGGTCGACGGCGGGCTCAACGGTCAGGGTTCCGGCGATGCTCCACTGCACGGGCTCAGGTTATCGACCATCTTCAGGACATCCTCCGCGGTCATCTCCCAGCGCAGCTCCATGGGCGCGATGCGATCCCACAGCGCCCGCGCCGCCTCGGCCGACCGGTGCAGGCCGGTTGCCGCCTGGCCGATCTGGGGATCCCACCGGTACAGCACCGCCTCGGTTCGGGTCTCGTCCGAGATCTCCATGCCCCAGGCGAAGATCTCGTTGTCGTTCTCGGCGTTGACCAATGTGAACAGCTTGGCATCCATGCCCCCACTGTCCACTCGAGACGAGAAACGTCCCCCCGCCAATGACCGAGAATCCCACTCCTGTCATTTCGGTGTGCGATCATCCGGGAACTGATCGTGACACAGTGGAGCCGTTCGTGAATGCGCAACCCAACGCGCCCTTCCTCCGCCGCCGCCTCGGCCGCCGGCTCAAGGCGATGCGCGACGCCGCCGGCCTGACCCTTGAGGAGGCGTCGGCCCGGCTGGACAAGACGCGAAGCTCGTTGCATCGTATCGAGACCGGCGCGACCAGGGCGGACGTCCACCTGATCCGGTCGATGATGGATCTGTACGACCAGTGGGAAGAGGGCCTGATCGACCAGGTCCGCGAGGCCAACAAGCCCCAGTGGTTCCGCAACTACGGCGTCGACGAGCTGGGCTACATCGACGTCGAGACGCACGCCAGGCAGGTCCGCGAATTCGGCGTGCTCAACCCGCCCGGCCTGCTGCAGACCGAGGCGTACGTCCGGGCGCTGCTCTCCAGTAGCCGCCGCAAGCGAACCAAGCAGCAGATCGATAACGAGGTCGAGGTCCGGCTGATCCGGCAGCGACGGCTTACCGACGAGGAGAACCCGCTAGAGCTGGTCGCCATCGTGGATGAGGCGGCACTACGCCGCGAGGTCGGCGGGCCGAGGACGGTGCACGAACAACTGCGGCAGTTGGTCGAGGCAGCAGCCTGGCCTACCGTGACGCTGCAGGTAATCCCGTTCCGCGACGGGGCGCACAGCGGCATGGATGGCGCCTTCACTCTGGTGAGCTTCCCAGAGCCGAGCGACCCGGAGTTGCTGTATGTCGAGCACACCGCAGGAGCGCTGCACATCGAGGACGCCGACGCGATACGGGCGGCTAAACTAGCATTTGACCAGCTCCGCACCGAGGCATTGAGCCCGGCCGACTCGGTCGCGCTGATCGAGCGGATCGCCGGCGAGCTGGACCGCCCATGACGAGCGAGGCGAGCGCGATGACCTGGCGCAAGAGCAGCCGCAGCGGTCAAAACGGCAGCGGCGGCAACTGTGTGGAGGTGGCCTTCACCGGGGTGGCCGTAGCCGTGCGCGATTCGAAGAACCCGGACGCCGGGCGCCTCACCTACCCCGACTGCGGCTGGACCGCCTTCCTCACCACTTGTTGCCGCGTTGGACCTCGATGAGCTTGGGGCGCACGTCGACGATGTAGACGAGGGCGGCGACCAGGCCGGCCATCCAGAACATCCAGCCGACGCCGGCGAAGCTGAACAGGAG
>NZ_DASZCQ010000122.1:0-13282 GCF_035942955.1 Actinophytocola sp.
GCGACGAAGGAGCGCCCTTGACATGGAGGCGCGGCACCTACGATGCGCGCCACCCCCACCCCGGCCCACACCCCCACCAGCCACCCCGCCTCCTCCCACCCGCTCATGCCGCCGCCGTTGCCGGGACGGTCAGCAGGCCGACGATGCCGGGCAGCGCGGTCCTGGCCCGCTCGCGGACCTCGGCCGGGGACAGCGGCGCGACCGGGTGCGCGGTGGTCACGTAGGCGTAGCCGGACTCGCCCATCACGTTGGCCATCGCGTCGGCGCTTGCGACGAACGCATCGCTGCAGATGACCGCCGCGGGGATGCCGGCCGCCTCGAAGGCCAGCCCGTCGGCGACGGCCGAGGCGCTGCACGAGCCGCAGTCGCCGACGCCGATCACGACGATGTCGCATGCGGCCGAGAGCTCGGCGAGCATCGGCGCCGGCACCGGGTCGGTGATGCTGAGCTTCTTGCGGCGAACCATATCCGCCGTGCCGTGCTCCGCGGCCAGCAGCTCGCCGACGGCGTCGAGGAACAGCTCGGCGTTCTGCTTGGCGTTGGACAGCAAGCCTACGACCATCCCGTGCAGCGTGGCCGGGCGCGGGGCGCGGGCGCCGGGGGTGACGCCGCCGGAGGGACGGCTGGTCGGATCGATCATCGCCTCGAACATGTCGGCTCCAGAAGTTCGGCTTACTCGAGCGGGAAGTGGCAGGCCACCTGCCGCCCCGGTGCGATCTCACGGAAGGCGGGCTCCTCGTCGGCGCACCGCGGCTGTGCCAGCGGGCAGCGGGTGCGGAACCGGCAGCCGCTCGGCGGTTGCAACGGCGACGGCGGCTCGCCGGCCAGCGGCTTCGGCCGCCGGGCCCGGCCGGTGGCCGGGTCGAGGCCGGGGATGGAGTCGAGCAGGGCCGCGGTGTACGGGTGCAGCGGACGCCGGTACAGGGCCTCCACCGGCCCGGTCTCCACGAGCTGCCCGAGGTGCATCACCGCCACCCGGTCGCTGACCTGGCGGACAAGCGCGAGGTCATGGGAGATGAACAGGTACGACACGCCGAGCTCGCGCCGCAGTTGCTCGAAGAGATTGAGCACCTGCGCCTGGATCAACACGTCGAGCGAGGACACCGGTTCGTCGCAGACGATCAAATCCGGGTTGGGCGCGAGCGCACGGGCGATGGCGACCCGCTGGCACTGGCCGCCGGACAGCTCGCGCGGCCGCCGCGGGCCGTAGCTGCTCGGGTCGAGGCCGACGAGGTCGAGCAGCTCGCGCACCCGCCGCCGAATCGCACCGCGCGGCGTGTGGCCGAGCAGCGGCTCGGCGACCAGCTCGGTGACCCGCCAGCGCGGGTTCAGCGAGCCGTACGGGTCCTGGAACACCATCTGCGCCCGCCGGCGCGCGACCTTGAGCGCACGCCCCCGGAGCCTGGTCAGGTCGGTGCCGCCGAACACGACCTCCCCGCCTTGGGGACGCGGCGACTGCAGGACCGCTCTGGCCAAAGTGGACTTCCCGGAGCCGGTTTCGCCCACGATGCCAAGGGTCTCGCCGGGCCGGATGTCGAACGACACCCGGGACACGGCATGCACGACGCCTTCCTTCAGCCCGCCGGCGCCGCGGACGGTGAAGCGCTGCTCCAGGTCCCGCACGCGCAGCAATGCGTCAGCCATCGGCGCCCCTCCCGTCCGGATGCCAGCACGCCCACCAGTGCCCCGGCTCGTGCTCGACGAACGGCGGCGCCGCAACACACTCGTCGCTCGCCAGGCCGCAACGGAACCGGAACGCGCACCCGACCGGCAGGGAACCGAGGTCCGGTGGCTGCCCGGGAATCACCGGCAGCAGCGTGTGCGGCTCCCGCTCGAGCACCGGCAACGCCCCGAGCAGCGCTCGCGTATACGGCATCCGCACCCGCGCGAACAACGTGCCGGCCGGCGCGTACTCCACCGCCTTGCCGGCATACATGACGAGCACGTCCTCGGCGTAGCTCGCCGCCAACCCGAGATCGTGCGTGATCATGATGACGGCCATGCCCAACCGCCGCCGAAGATCCAGCAGCAGCTCCATGATCTGTGCCTGCGTCGTGACGTCGAGCGCGGTGGTGGCCTCGTCCGCGACAAGAATGCGGGGCTGCGCGGCCAGCGCGATCGCGATCATCACCCGCTGCCGCATGCCGCCGGAAAGCTGGTGCGGATACGCGAGGAACCGGCGTTCCGGCGCGGCGAGCCGCACCAGCCGGAGCAGCTCGACCGCCCGGTCCCTGGCGGCGCGGCGATCGACGTCGCCGTGCGCCCGCACGGCCTCGGTGATCTGCGTGCCGACCCGCATGGTGGGGTTGAGCGAGCGGGTCGGGTCCTGGAACACCATCGCGATGTCGGCGCCCCGCACCTTGCGCAGCTCCCGTTCCGGCAGGCCGATCAGCTCGGTGCCGTCGATCCGCGCCGAACCCGACACGTGCGCGCTGTGCGGGAGCAGCCCGACGAGCGCGCGCACGCCGACCGACTTGCCGGCCCCGGACTCGCCGACGATGGCAAGCAACCGGCCGGCGTGCAGCCGGTAGGACAGCCCGTTCACCGCGTGGATCTGCCTGCCGCGGGCGGAAAAGCGCACATGGAGATCATCGACCTCGAGTAACGGCTCGCCGGTCACGTCGGGCGTCACCGGTTCGACGGCGGGTTCGGCGCTCATTGCCGGCTCCACCGCGACCGCAGGTTCTCGCCGAGCACGTTGAACGTGAGCACCGTGAGGAACAGCGCCGCGGACGGCCAGACGACCAGCATCGGGGTGGCGGACAGGCTCTGCTGGCCGAGGGCGATCATGTTGCCCCAGCTCGGCGCGGGCGCCGGGATGCCGAGCCCGAGGAAGCTCAGCGCCCCCTCGATCACGATGACGATGCCCATTCCGAGCAGCCCGAAGGTCACCAGCTGCGGAGCGATGTTCGGCGCCAGGTGCCGCGCCAGCACGCGCCACGCCGGGGTGCCGCACAACTCGGCCGCGGCCATGAACGGCAGTTCCCGCAACCGCAGGGTCGCCGCCCGCGACACCCGGGCGAACGCCGGGACGCTGAAGAACGCCAGCGCGAGGATCGTGTTGGTCCGGCTCGGCCCCAGGCTCTGCGCGACGGCGAGGGTGAGCACCAGCGACGGGAACGCAATCAGCACGTCGAGCAGGCGCATGATCACCGTGTCGGTCTTGCCGCCCACGAACCCGGACAGCGCGCCGAGCGTGCCGCCGACGAGCAGGCCGATCAGGTTGACCGCGAGCGCCACGACGAGCGACGACTGGCCGCCGTGCAGCACGCGGGACAGGATGTCGTTGCCGTTCGGGTCGGTGCCGAGGAGATGCCCCGGCGAGAACGCGGGCAGGTAGGACTCCAGCACGTTGCCACCGACCGGCTCGGCGATGGGCAGGACGAGCGGGCCGAGGAAGCACGCCGCCACGACGACCGCGAGGATCGCGGCTGGCGCCACGATCTCCGGCGCGCGGACCCGGCCCCGGCGCCTGGACTGACCGCGCAGCGCGGTGGCGACTTCAGCGACCGCCATAGCGGATCCTCGGGTCCAGCACGGCGTAGAGCAGATCGGCGAGCAGGTTGGCCAGCACCGCGACGACCGCGAAGACCACCACGCAGGCCTGCACGACGACGAAGTCGCGGGCGTTGATGGCCTGCAGCAGCAGCTGGCCGAGCCCGGGCAGCGCGAAGATCTGCTCGATGATCACGGTGGCGCCGATGAGCGTGCCGAGGTTGAGGCCGACCACCGTGATCAGCCCGAACACGGAGTTGCGGAACGCGTGCCGCAGCAGCACCTGCCACGTGCCGATCCCCTTGGCCCGCGCGGTGACGATGTAGTCCTCGCCCTGCAGCTGGTCCACCAGGTCACCGCGCAGGAACCGGGTGTAGAAGCAGAACAGCGGGAACGCGATCGCGCCGGCCGGCAGGACCAGCGAACGCAGGTTCTCGCCGACGCTCTCGCCGAGCGGCACGAACCCGATGGCCGGGAACATCGCCAGCTGCACCGCGAACACCAGCACCAGCAGCAGGGCGAGCACGTAGTTGGCCACCGACAGCCCGCCGATGCTGACGATCATGCTGAGCCGGTCGAAGAAGCCGTTCGGCCGGTGGGCCGCCAGCAGCGCGACCGGCACCGCGAGCCCGAGCGAGAAGACGAACGCCAGCAGCACGAGCTCGCCGGTCACCGCGAGGTGGCTCCACAGCAGACCGGTCGCCGGCTGGTTGCTGGACAGCGACGTGCCCAGGTCTCCGGTGAGCGCGCCGCCCAGCCAGCTCAGATAGCGATGCACCGCCGGCCGGTCCAGGCCCAGCCGCTGCTCGAGCGCGGCGACCTGCTCCGGTGTGGCCTCGGCGCCGAGCAGTTGCTGGGCCGCGTTGCCCGGGATGAGGTCGAGCACCCAGAAGCTGAGCACGCTCACCCCGAGCAGGATCGGCACGGCCGTGAGCACCCGCCGGCCGATCAAACGCAGGCTCGGCGAGGTAACCAGCGTGGCCGCGCGCGAGCCGCGGCGGATCGGCGCGGCGGCTCCTGCCATCACCTCTGCTCCCGCCACACCTTGTCCCACAGGATCGAGCTGTTGACGATGACCGGCGGGATCTTGGTGGTGAGTCCCGGCCCGTGGACGCCCTTGACCGCGAGGTTCGCCGGGGCGAACGCGAGGCCGAACGGGGCGTAGGCCCGGTCGGCGATGCGCTCGCCGGCCTTGACGTAGAGCTGCTCGCGCTGCGCGGCGTCGATCGTCCCGGCCGCGTCGTTGAGCAGCTTGTCGAGCTCTGGATCGACCACCCCGCTGAACGGCGAGGTCGAGAGGAACCGGAAGCCGACGCCGACGCCGGCCGCCGGATCCCACGCCCCCGCGGTCTGCAGCATCGCCTGCCAGGTCCCGCCGTTGAACTGCTGGACCAATGTGGACAGTTGGTAGGTCTCGATCTCGACGTCGATCCCGGCGGCCCTCCACTGGGTCTGCAGCGCCGTGTTCACCTGCTCGGCGACGTAGGTGCTCAGCGTGCCCAGCTTCACGGTGAGCCCGCCAAGCTCCCGCACCAACTGCTTGGCGCGCTCCAGGTCGAAGGCGGGGTAGCCGTTGACCTTCTCGTGGTGGAACAGCCCGCCCGGTCCGGTGAACATCTGGCTGACCGGGTACTGGCCGGCGAACAGTCCCTTGGCGACCGCCTCGAAGTCGGTCGCGGCGTAGATGGCCTCGCGGGCCTTCTCGTCGTTGAACGGCGCGATCTTCGTGTTGAGCTGCACGACGTACGGCGACGTCGGCGGCTGCGGCGTCACCGTGAGCGCGGAGTTGGCTTTCGCCTGGTTGAGCAGAGGCGTCGTGGTGAGTCCCTCGTAGGCCTGCGCCTGCCCGGCGAGCAGGGCCTGGTACGCGGGCTGGTCGCCGCCGATGGACTTGAACGTCAGCCGGTCGAGGTAGGGCAGGCCGTCCTTGAAGTAGGTCGGGTTGCGCTCGAGCACGAGCTCCGAGTTGAGCTTGTTCGACACCACCGTGAACGGGCCGGCGCCCACCGGCTGGATTCTGAACTGGTCCGGACCGAGCTTCTGCAGCGCGGTCGGCGAGGCGATCCAGTTGACATTCGCCACCGGGAACGCGTTGATCACCGCCGCATACGGCCGGGTGAACCTGAGCACGACGGTGCGGGCGCCCTCGGTGGCGATGCCGCCCTGCGCGAGCGGCGGCCAGACCGGCCGGCAGGTACAGGGGGAGTCCAGGTTCCGGCGGATGTTGAACACCACCGCCTCGGCGTCCAGCGGGGTCCCGTCGCTGAACTTGATCCCCTCGCGCAGGGTGATCCGCACGGTGGCCCCGCCGTCGGCGAGCTCGTAGCGCTCGGCCTGGTTCGGCTCCACTTTGGCGCCGGAGCCGTCGTCGTTCGCGGTGATCGCGAACAACCCACCGTAGATCGCGCTCATCTGGGGAAGGTTGGCGCCGCCCGTGGTGTTGGTGGCCGGGTCGAGTCCCGTCGGCCAGCTGCCGCTGAAGCTTGCGTCCTCGAGCACGGTGAGCTGCCCACCGCGCTGTGGTGGTCCGGTGGTCACCTCCGGTCCCCCCGCGCCTGCCCCACCGGAACAGCCGGCGACGACCAGCAGCGGGGCGAACAGCAGAGGCAGCAACCGATTCCTGTTACTCACGGGGCATACACCGCCTTCGGTCACGGCGTTTCCGGCCAGCGTCGCCAACCCGCACCGCGCAGGGCAGCGGGCTTTCTGCCGGACGGAAGACTTTCGCGCATCGGCAACGGCCCCTACGTCATTTGTCCCTGCCGGCCAGAGACGCCCTACTGCACACTGGGCCTAGTCGGCCACGTTCAACGACGTTGACGAAGGAGCTGACGTGAGCGAGGAGGCTTGCCCAGCAACGACTTTGGCGGATTCGTCCGCAAGGGACGGTGCACACGAAGCGCTGCGCAGGACAGCGGCCGGGCGGACACTCGCCGTGCTGGACGCGTTCGGGCCGCGGCATCGCACGCTGTCGCTCAGCGAGATCGCGCGCCGGGTCGGCCTCCCGCTGTCGACCACGCACCGGCTCGTGGGCGAGCTCGTCGGCTGGGGTGCGCTCGAGCGTGGTGCGGACGGCCGTTACTCGGTCGGGCTGCGGCTGCTCGAGCTGTCCGCCCTCGCGCCGCGCGGCCTCGAGCTGCGTGAGATCGCCTTTCCCTATCTCGACGAGCTTTACCAGATCACCAAGGGAAACGTGCACCTCGGCGTGCGGGACGGGCTGGACGTGGTCCACATCGAGGCACTGCGGGCCAGGATGCATCAGGTCAGCAGCCGGGTCGGCGACCGATGGCCGATGCACGCCACCGGAACCGGGCTCGTGCTGCTCGCGCACGCCCGGCGCGACCTGCAGGAACAGGTGCTGCGCTCGCCGCTGGAGCGGTTCACGCCGCTGACCATCGTCGATCCGAAGCTGCTCCGGCGCAAACTGGCACAGGTACGGCAGACCGGGGTGGCGGTGGCGCGGGGTCAACTCGCCCTGCCCGACCTCTCGGTCGCGGTCCCGGTGTCCGGTCCCGACGGTGGCGTGACCGCGGCCGTCAGCGTCGTGGTGGAGACCCGTACCGCACGACCACGACAGTTGGCCGCGCTGCTCACCCAGACCTCCCGCTCGATCTCGCGGGCGCTGGCGTCCTGCGGTGTCGCTCATGGCTGAGCGCGAACCGGTGTTGGACCCCACCGGAGACGACGAGCGGACCGTGAACCTCACGCTCGCGCCGCGGCCGCGCGGCCTGCGCGGCCGGACCGCCGGCCTGCTGGACAACGGAAAGCCCAACGCCGCGCTGCTGCTGACCGAGGTCGCCAGGCAACTTCGGCAGCGGCACGACATCCGCACCTGGGTGACGTACACCAAGGGCTACTTCGGCACGCCCGTTGAGCAGAGCCAGATCCAGCAGATCCTGGAGAACTGCGATTTCGCGGTCGCCGGGCTCGGTGATTGAGGCTCATGCAGCGCGGCCAGTTTGGCCGACGGGATCCTGCTCGAGCGGGCCGGCGTGCCGGCCGTCAGCATCTGCACCGATGCGTTCCGCGTCACCGCGGCGGCCATGGCCGAGGCGTACGGCTTTCCCGGCTACGAGTACGTGGCGCTGCCGCATCCCGTTGCCAGCCTCGACGAGGAGCAGATCCGGGCCCGGGTGTCCGACGCGTTGCCCGAGGTGCTGCGCATCCTCGGAGTGGCGGAACCATGACGGGCGACGTCCCGCTGGTCGACCCGGACGAGGTGCTGCGGGTCATGGAGTACTACGCCGACCGGGGCTGGACCGACGGGTTGCCGGTCGTGCCGGTCACCGAGTCCTACCTTTCGCGGTTCCTGGCGCGGACCGACCGGGACCCGGCCGACGTGGTGCTGGCCATGCCGCACCTGAACCGCACCTGCACCGTGCGGCTGGCCGCGATCAACGCCGCGATGGCCGGCTGCCGCCCGGAGTACTTCCCGGTCGTGCTGGCCGCCTGGGAGTCGCTGAAGAAGGACGGGGCCGTTCCCCGCGCCATCTGGCAGTCCACCACCGGCACCGCGCCGTTCCTCATCGTGAACGGACCGGTCCGCTCGGCCATCGGGCTCAACAGCAAGGGAAACGTGTTCGGCTCCGGCTTCCGGGCGAACGCCACGATCGGCCGGGCGATCCGGCTCACCGCGATCAACGCGTTCGGTCTGCGCCCGGGGCAGCTCGACCAGGCCACCCAGGGCACGCTGGCGAAGTACTCCGCGTGCATCGCGGAGAACGAGGAGGACAGCCCGTGGCCGCCGCTGCATGTCGACCACGGCTTCGACCCGGCCGACAGCACGGTGACCGCGATGGTCATCCGGTCGTTCCTGCACATCGAGGCGCGGCACACCACCGCGCCCGAACAGCTGGCCATGGACTTCGTGACCAGCATCCGCCGCACCGGCGTGCTGGTCTACTCGGGAATCGGCACCTGCCTCGTGCTCGGACCCGAGCACGCGCACGTCTTCGACCGCGCCGGCTGGGGCAAGGCCGAGATCCAGCGGTTCCTCTACGAGCACGCCACGATCGGCCGCGCCGTCCTCGCCGCGGTGGGCAAGGACGCGGTGTCCCGGCACACCCGGTGGCGGCTACCGTCCGACCACCCCGACGCGCTTCCCGTCGAGGAGGCGGACTCCGTGCACATGCTCCACTCACCGGCCGCGGTCCGGGTGATCGTCGCGGGCGCCAACAACGCGGGCGTCTCCGCGATCATCGAGCCCTTCGGGCCGGGCGGCGCCCGCGCCCCGGCGATCACCAAGATCGCGGCGTTGAGATGACGACGCGAGTCTTCCGGCCGTGTTGGCGCGTGGCGTGGTCGTGTTGGCGCGTGGCGTGGTTGTGTTGGCGCGTGGCGCCGCCGCCGGCCAACACGCCGATGTAGGCGACCAACATGGCGGCGTGAGCGGCCAACATGGCGACGACGTGCGGCCGCCCGTTAGAACATGGGGTGGTCGTTGACCGAGGACTCGGGGAACGGTTGCACGACGTCCCAATGTTCGACGATCTTGCCGCGCTCCAGGCGGAACATGTCCATGGCGACCACACCCGGGTCGTCCGGGTGAAGCGTGATCAGGCTGTGCGTGATGACCCGGTCGGCTTCGGCGAGCACCGTCCTGATGTCCACATGCAACTGCGGATTGGCTTGCGTGAACGCGGTCACGGCGTCGATGAACGCCTCGGCACCGTCGGCGAACAGCGGATTGTGCTGGATGTAGACCGGTCCCAGGTACCGGCGGACCGCCTCCCGCGGGTTCTTCCGGTTGAACGCCAGGTCGTAGAACGCGACCGCGGTCTGCTTGTTGCGGCGCAGCTGTCCCCGGCTGACACCATGAGAGCCGTCCGCACCGGCGATGCCGGGTGCGAGGACGGCGGCCGTCACGCCGCCCATCGCGGCGAGCCCGAGGCGTCGGCGGGTGATGAACTCTCGCATGATTCCAGTCTGGTCACCGAGGTTCGCGGGCGACCGAGACAAATGATGTAGGCGGGCCGAGTCGGTGCGCCCGTGTGTTTGTGGCGAATGACTGATTGCATCGGAAGGCGATGGTTCGCAAGGCATCCGAAGGAGTACGCCGTCATGTCCGAACCGTTGTCTCCCCCCGCGCTTCCGCGAAAGACGATCTTCACGGCGAGCCTCGTCGGCACCTCGATCGAGTGGTACGACTACTACATCTTCGGCATTGCCGCGACGCTGGCATTCGGCCCGGTCTTCTTCCCGGCGTTCTCCCCGTTCGCCGGCACGCTCGCCGCGCTGGCCACGTTCGCGGTCGGCTTCGGCGCCCGGCCGCTCGGCGCCGCGATCATCGGGCATTTCGGCGACCGGATCGGCCGCAAGTCGATGCTCGTGCTGACCCTGCTGCTGACCGGCGGCGCCACGACGCTGATCGGCCTGCTGCCCACCTACGCCGCGATCGGCATCGGCGCCCCGATTCTGCTGGTCCTGCTGCGGATCATCCAGGGTTTCGGGGTCGGCGGAGAGTGGGGCGGTGCGGTGCTGATCGCCACCGAGCACGCCTCAGCCCGGCGGCGGGCGATCTACGGCAGCTTCGCCCAGTTCGGCGTGCCGATCGGAGTGCTCACCTCCAACCTGGCCTTCCTTGCCGTGTCCGGCCTGCCCGACGAGGACTTCTTCGCCTACGGCTGGCGGATTCCGTTCCTGATCAGCATCCTGCTGATCGTCGTCGGCCTGCTGGTGCGCCTGAGGCTGCGGGACGCGCCGGAGTTCCAGCGCCTCAAGGACACCAACGCGGTGCACCGGGTTCCGATCGCCGATCTGATTCGCGATGAGCCGACGCGGCTGACGCTGGCGAGCCTCGCGGCGATCGCGCCGCCCGCGGTCGGCTACACCGTGATCGTCTACCTGCTGAGCTACGGCACCACGGTTGTGGGATACACCCGGACGACGCTGCTCACGCTGATCCTCATCTCCACCGCGGCGTGGATCGCCACGATCGTGTTGGCCGCGCTGGCCAGCGACCGGTACGGGGCGAAGCCGGTGTACGTGTGGGGTGCGGTGACCGCGGTGGTCTGGCCGGTGCCGATGTTCGTCCTGATCAACACCGCGAACACCGGTCTCGCGCTGCTCGCGGTCGTCGTCGCGGCCGTCGTGCAGGGCATCATGGCCGGCGCGCAGGGCAAGCTGTTCGCGGAGATCTTCGACGTGCGGGTGCGCTACAGCGGGATCTCGATCGCCTACCAGCTGGGCGGCATGGTGGGCGGCGCGGTCACCCCGCTCGTCGCCGTCGCGTTGCAGCGAGCGGCCGGCTGGGCTCTCGTCGCGCTCTACGTCACCGCGCTGTCGCTGATCAGCCTGGTGGCCGTGGCGGCGCTGCGGGTGCACGGCGGCAGGACGGCGGCCGTAGCCGGGCAACCCGCCGCCAGCGGTGAGCCGGATACGGTGACCACGTCAGCACAGTGAGCGATACTGGCGCCGTGTACGAGCACAAGCGCGACGCTCTGGCCGCGCTGGTGGAGGTCTCCGCTGACGGGCTGGCGGTGCTCGACGCGCAACTGTGCTTCGCCTGTCTCAACACCGCGGCCGCCCGGCTGCTCGGCGCGGACGCCGTCGAGCTGGTGGGGCGGCCGGCCCCGTTCGCGCCGGACCCCACCAAGGAAAGCGTGCGGTGGTCGGCGGGGGACGGGCGCCAGCGAGAGCTGGAGTACCGGATCGCGCCGCTGCCGGACGGCGGCCACGCGGTGTGGTTCCGAGACACGACGGACATCCGGCGGCAGCAGGGACGGCTGACCGCGATCGCGCGCGCGGCCTCCAGCGTGGCGGAGGCGTACTCGCTGCCGGCCACGCTGGACGCGGTCGCCCGGGAGATCGTCATGTCGCCGGGCATCTCCGCCGTGCAGATCCTGTCCGTGGACGACCCGACCGACCTGCGCGTGCTCGGCATGGCCGGGTTCGGCAGCGCGCCGGACTTCGTGGCGCGACTGCGGGCGTGCCGGCAGCGCGGCGCGCACGTCCGGTTCCTCGACGCGTTCAACTCCTGCAAGCCGGTGGTCGAGCTGCACCGCAAGCCGCTGGTCATGTCCGACCCCGTGTGGGAGCCGCTGCAGGAGATCATGGACCGGCCGGACTGGGACGCGTTCGTGGCGATGCCGATGATCGTGCGGGGCCGGCCGGTCGGCGTGATCAACGCCTACTACCGGCCGGGCGAGGACCCGGGGCCGGGCTCGCTGGCGTTCCTCGAGGCGATGGCCGATCAGGCCGCGGTGGCCGTCGACATGGCCGCGCTGCTGGCCCAGACCCGGGACCGGGCGCAGTCGGCCGAGCGCCGCCGGCTCGCCCGGGACCTGCACGACTCCGTGGTGCAGCAGCTCTTCTCGATGCGCATGCAGGCCAAGGTGCTGCGCCGGCAGCTCGACCGGCCGGACATCGACCACGCGAGCGTCCGGCGATCCGCCGAGGAGCTCGCGGAGCTGGCCGCCGGCGCGCTCGCGGACCTGCGGCTGCTCGTCTTCGAACTGCGCCCGGTCGACCTGGCCGAGCACGGGCTGGTCGCGGCGCTGCGTGCGCATGCCGCGAGCATGCGGGCCAGGACGGGTCTGGCGATCGACGTGCGGGCGCCCGCGGAGCTACGGTTCCGCGGCGGGCAGGACGTGCAGGAAGATCTCTATCGGGTGGTTTCCGAGGCGCTGCACAACGTGGTCAAGCACGCGAACGCGACGTCGGTGACGGTCAGCGTCGCCGCGGAGGCGCCCGACCTCGTCGTCCGGATCGTCGACGACGGCACCGGCGGCATGGATGACGGGAGTCCCCGCAGCCGCGAACGGCTCGGGCTGATGTCGATGCGGGAGCGCACCGAGCGCTGGGGCGGGCGGTTCGAGGCCGGCCCGTGCCGCCAGCGCGGCTGGGTGGTGCAGGCAGCGGTGCCGCTGCGCCGGGTCGGCGTGGAGCCGTCGTTGTGATGACCGACCGGCCGGTCGCCGAGGTGATCCGGGTGCTGCTCGTCGACGACCACGCCGTGGTCCGGCGCGGTCTGCGCGCGTTCGTCGAGACCGAGCCGGCCCTCGAGGTGGTCGGCGAGGCCGGCGACGGCCAGCAGGCGCTCGACCTGTTGCGCGAATGGCACACCCTCGACCGCCCGCTGCCGCACGTCATACTCATGGATCTACGGATGCCCCGGCTCGACGGCACGGAGGCCACCAAGCGGATGACGGCCGACTACCCGACCGTACGGGTGGTGATCCTCACCAGCTTCGGCGAGGCCGAACGGGTCCAGGCCGCGCTCGCCGCCGGCGCGGCCGGCTACCTGCTCAAGGACGCCGAACCGGCCGAGGTGGCCGCCGCCATCCGCGCCGCCGCGGCCGGCGAGGTCCACCTCGACTCGGCCGTCGCCGGCCAACTCGTCCGCCGGATGGCCGCCCCCCGAATCGGCCTCACCGCCCTCACCCCCCGCGAGCGCGAGATCCTCACCCTGATCGCCCAGGGCCACGCCAACCGCACCATCGCCGAGAAGCTGGTCATCAGCGAGCGCACCGCCCGCACCCACGTCAGCAACGTCCTGGGCAAACTCCAACTCTCCTCCCGAACCCAGGCAGCCCTCCTGGCCATCCGCGAGGGCCTGATCCCACCCCCGAGCTAGGGAATCCGCACCTACGTGTCCCCGCATTCCCGACAGTCGTGTTCCGGCCTCCCTCAGCTGTGCTCCGCTCCGGCACCAACCGCGGGGAGTGATCGCTGTTTGCGGGTGTCCACGCCCAGATATGAGCATCAGCACCCGGAAACGCCGATCTTGCCCCGCAAACGCACCGCCCGCTGACCCGCCACCCGCCCGACCTAAGTGCCGGTGCGGGGC
>NZ_DASZCQ010000123.1:0-12965 GCF_035942955.1 Actinophytocola sp.
CCGGCGCGGCGGGCGGTGGGTTCGGCGGTTCTGGCCGGCGGGCCGGGGCCGCGGGTGCGGACGCCGGGGGTGGTCCGCCGTCGGCGTGGATGACGCGGACCTGCCAGGTGCCGCCGAGCACCGAGCGCAGCGCGGCGGCAAGGGCGTCGACGTTGCGGGGCTCGGCCAGCCGGCGGGCGAGCGGCGCGGCCGTGTGCGAGATGACCACCGTGTCGCCCTCGATGGCGTGCACGGTCGCGTTGGTGAGCATCGCCTCGGTGCTGCGGCTGTTCTTGCGCACCACGGTCAGCAGCTCGGACCAGACCCGGCGGATCGCGGCCGCGTCCATGCCGCCCGGCGAGGCCGGCGCCGCTACCGGAGCTGGCTGGGCGGGCGGCTCGGCGGGCTCGGGCTCGGGCGGTGGTGCCGGCGCTGCCGCCGGCTTGGCCTTCGCCGGAGCCGAAGCCGGAGTGGGCTCGGGCCGCGCGGTGGCGCGGGGCGGCTCCGGTTCGGCAGCGCCGGGCGCCACCGCGACCCGCCGCTCCATCCGCTCGAGCCGTTGCAGCACGGCGGAATCCGCCGCCGCGTCGCCGGAGACCGCGGAGGGCAGCAGCATCCGCGCGCACAGCAGCTCGAGCAGCAGCCGGGGCGCCGTCGCCCCGCGCATCTCGACAAGTCCATTGTGGACAATCTCGGCGAACCGGGTCAGCGCGGCCGGGCCGAGCCGCTGGGCCTGCGCGGACATCCGGTCCAGCTCGTCACCGGGAGCGTTGACCAGCCCGCGCGCCGCGGCGTCCGGGACCGCCCGCAGCAGCACCAGGTCGCGTAGCCGGTCGAGCAGATCGGCGGCGAACCGGCGCGGGTCGTGGCCGGCCTCGACCAGCCGGTCGACCGTGCCGAACACGGCCGCGGCGTCCGCCGCGGCAAGCCCGTCGACCAGGTCGTCGATCAGCGCGACGTCGGTGACGCCGAGCAGCGCCACGGCTCGTTCATAGGTGACGCCCTCCGGCCCGGCGCCGGCGAGCAGCTGGTCGAGCACCGACTGGGTGTCCCGGGCGGAACCGCCGCCAGCCCGGATGACCAGCGGGAACACCGCGGGCTCCACGGTGGCGCCCTCGGCCGCGCAGTTGCGCTCGAGCAGCTCGCGCATGGCGCCCGGCGGGATCAGCCGAAACGGGTAGTGGTGCGTGCGGGACCGGATGGTGGGCAGCACCTTGTCCGGCTCTGTGGTGGCGAAGATGAAGACCAGGTGCTCGGGCGGCTCCTCAACGATCTTCAGCAGGGCGTTGAAGCCCTGCGTGGTGACCATGTGCGCCTCGTCGATGATGAACACCCGGTAACGCGAGCTCGCCGGCGCGTAGAAGGCCCGGTCGCGCAGCTCGCGGGCGTCGTCCACGCCGCCGTGGCTGGCCGCGTCCAGCTCGACCACGTCGACGCTGCCCGGGCCCTCGGGCGCGAGCGCGATGCAGGACTCGCAGGTGCCGCAGGGATCCGGCGTCGGCCCCTCGGCGCAGTTGAGCGAGCGGGCCAGAATCCTTGCGCTGGAAGTCTTTCCGCAGCCCCGCGGCCCGGAGAACAGGTACGCGTGGTTGACCCGCTTGGCCGCCAACGCGGTCCGCAACGGCTCGGTGACGTGTTCCTGCCCAACAACCTCAGCGAAGGTGGCCGGGCGATACTTGCGATACAGGGCGAGCGCCACGCCGCGACCCTACCCTCCGCCTACGACACCAGCCGCACCCACGCCAGCCGGTCCTCCACGGCCTTGACCAGCTTAGCGTCCAGGGTCCAGAACTCGAGCCCGAGACGTTCGGCCAACGCCAGGTAGTAGGCGTCATAGGCGGCTGGCAGCCCGTACTCGGCAGCAAGCTGGAACGCCCGCATATGCAAGAGGCCGTCGTTGTGCAGCTCAATCGGCAGCTTCAAGGCCTTGATCAATGCCCGGCTGGCTTCCTGATCGCCAAGGGCGCCTGCCTTTCGCAGCTGGTGCAGTCCGTTGACAATCTCGTAGCGCCACAGGGCAGGAGCGTGCAGAGTCACCCGCGCATCCGTCCACTCCCGCCACAGATCCTTGATCGCAGGCGTAGGGGTATCGGTGCTGACGAAGCGGAGGACGACGTTAGCGTCCAAGCAGGTCTCCGAGTAGCTGCTCATCACGCTCCTCCCGCCCAGCCCTGATCACCTCGGCGGCGTCGAAGTCCTTGAGCCGACCGGCCTTCCTTGCCTCAGCCAGGTAGGCCCAGTGCTCTTCCATCTCTTCCATGAATCCCTCCCATGGGTCCCGCTTCTGCTGCTGATGGCGTTTCCATTCCTCGATGGAGAGGATCACCGCCGCCAGCCGGCCGCCGCGCTGGACGTAGACGATGTCGAGGTTCTGCACGACGGAGTCCAGGACCTCACCGAAGTGGACGCGGGCCTCGGTGGCGCTGATCGTTCGTTCGGCCATGAGATCTCCCATCAATCGATCGATGGATTGATGGTAGCACGGCCAAAAAGGGACCTCGTGCACCCGTCAGAGCTCGCTTATCCTTGCTGCCTTCCGGCCCTGGGGAGGTTCACGAGATGGACGCCGCACGAGGTCCGGTCTCAGTGTAGCGAGCGGATCGGGCACCCCACCCGCCGGGAAGGTTGACACGGTCGATACTTTGAGGGCTGGTTCAGTTACTCAGTGCTTCGAAGTTCCGGAGACGACACCATGCAGCGGGCCGCCTTTCCCGAGCTGCACGGCCGGCCACGCCCGCGGCGCCATCGGCGACAGGCCGAGCCCGATCGGGTCCTGATCGGACTGAAGATCGCCACGTTTCTCGCCGCGGCCGGGCTGATCGGCGTGATCATCCTGCTGGCCTCCGCCGGTGGCAACGGCGCGGCCGGCCGGGTGCCGGCCCAGCAGCGGATCGGGTCCGGCGATGACGCCCGGCCGAATGAGCCGGCGCCGACGACGCCACCGACCGTGATCGAGCCGCCGGCGATGCGCACCGAGACGTCGTACATCGCCGGGACGCCGCCACCGCCACCGCCACCGCCACCGAAGCGTCCCCGGCCGCCGACCACCTCACCCGACCCGCAGTTCGCGGTCATCGGCGAGCGCTGCCCGCAGCGGGGAATGTTCTACTTCACGAAGGACCGCCAGCCGGTGATGTGCTACTCCCCCACTCCGAACGAACCGCCCACCTGGCGCCCGGTGTTCTGATGCGCGGCCGGTTGATCACGCTGAGCCTGGTCGCGGCCACCGCGGCGCTGTCGGTCCCGATCCCCGCGGCGGCCACCCCGCCCGGTCCCCGGGACGTGATCGTCCAGCTGTTCCAGTGGAACTGGGCGTCGGTCGCCCGGGAGTGCCGGGACTTCCTCGGCCCGCGTGGCTACGGCGGCGTGCAGATCTCGCCGCCACAGGAGCACGTCGTGCTGCCCGGCAGCGGCTATCCGTGGTGGCAGGACTACCAGCCGGCGAGCTACCGGCTGGACAACACCCGCCGGGGTGACCGCGCCGCGTTCGCCAACATGATCAATACGTGCCACGCGGCCGGCGTCAAGGTGTACGCCGACGCGGTGATCAACCACATGGCCGGCGGCGGCAGCGGCGGCCCCGGCAGCGCCGGATCGTCCTATTCGCACTACGACTATCCGGGGATCTACCAGACGCAGGACTTCCATCACTGCGGCCGCAACGGCACCGACGACATCGTGAACTACGGCGACCGCTACGAGGTGCAGAACTGCGAGCTGGTCGATCTCGCCGACCTGGCGACGGAGTCGGACTACGTGCGCGGCCGGATCGCCGGCTACCTCAACGCGCTGATCTCTCTCGGCGTGGACGGCTTCCGACTCGACGCGTCCAAGCACATGCCCGCCGCCGACATCGCGGCGATCAAGGCCCGGCTCAGCGCGCCGGTGTACCTGTACCAGGAGGTCATCTTCGGCGCCGGGGAGCCGATCACGCCGGAGGAGTACACCGGCAGCGGCGACGTGCTGGAGTTCCGGTACGGCCGGGACATCGCCAAGATCTTCAACACCGAGCGGCTGGCGTTCCTGCGGACGTTCGGCTCGCCGCTGCCCGGCGACAAGGCCGTGGTGTTCACCGACAACCACGACACGCAGCGCGGCGGCGGCGTGCTCACCTTCCGCGACAACGGCCGCTACGCCCTGGCCAACGCGTTCATGCTGGCCTGGCCGTACGGCTCGCCGAAGGTGATGTCCAGCTACGAGTACACCTCCAACGACCAGGGGCCGCCGGCCGACGGGAGCGGCCGCACCACCGACACGACGTGCTTTGCCAACCGGTGGCGCTGCGAGCACCGCTGGCAGGTGATCGCGAACATGGTGGCGTTCCACAACTCGGTGCGCGGCACGCCCGTGGTCCACTGGTGGGACAACGGAAACGACACGATCGCATTCGGCCGCGGCGACCGGGGCTACCTGATCCTCAACGACGAGAGCGTCCCGGTCACCGGCCGGTGGTTTGCGACCGCCCTGCCGCCCGGTGTCTACTGCGACGTCGTGCACGGCGACTTCACGCAGGGCAACTGCACCGGCCCCCGTTACACGGTCAACTCCGGCGGCTGGTTCCAGGCCGACATCGCCGCCCACGACGGCCTGGCCCTGCACGCCGGCGCGCGGATCTCCTGATCAGCAGCCGAGCGCGGCGGCCAGCTCGGTGAGGTCGCCGACGGACAGGTCGGCGTGGGCGTCGGCGGCGCGATCCGCCTTGCCGTGCGGGCCTTTCTCACGTGGACGTTCGACGAACGCGGTGCGCAGGCCGGCGTTGCGGGCGCCGGTGAGATCCCAGATGTGCGCGGCGACCATCAGCACCTCGTGCGGCTGGACGTCCAGCAGCCCCGCGACGGTCAGGTACACCTCGGGATCTGGCTTGTAGTGCCTGGCCAACTCGGCGGAGATGATGCAGTCGAACGGCAGGCGTGCAGCCTTGACCAGGTTGGTGAGCAGGGCGAACCCGCCGTTGGACACGGCCGCGACGGTGTACCGGGTGCGCAGCCTCGCGATGCCCTCGACCGCGTCGGGCCAGGCCGGCAGCCGGTGCCAGGCGCGGACCAGCTCGGCGCGGTCGGCCTCGGCGAAGGCGGCGCCGATCCCGCGCTCGACGAGCAGCTCGTCCAGGGACCGCCGGTGCAGCTCGTCGAGGATGGTCCAGGGCAGGTCGCCGCGGCGCACCAGGTCCATCGACGGGATGTACCGCTCGCGCCACGCGCCGGCGAACTCGCCGCCGTCCAGCTCGATTCCGCGCGCCGCGGCCAGCCGGGCCACCTGGTCGGCCACGCCGGTGTACCAGTCGACCGTGGTGCCGAAGATGTCGAATGCCAGGACCTTGACGTCCACACCGCTCCCTTCCGTGTGGCCGAAGGTGGCCTTCATCCGTTCGAACCTCGGCGAAGGCCACCTTCAGCCGAACGCCGTTAGGCGCTCACCAGACTGATCCGCCGCAGTTCGGGGTCGATCGTCTCGATCCGCGCCCGCACCGACTCACCCGGCCGCAGCCTGGCGCCCTTGAGCAGGCCCGGAATGCCGCCGGCCGCCTCGACCAGACTGCCGAGGAAGGGCAGCGCCTTGGTCACCGTCACCGCCACCGTGTCGCCAACCCGGTGCTGTGCAACGAATCCGTCCCACGGAGTGCTCTCGCGAGTCATGTGATCACCTCCTCTCCGTTCAGACTTCGCGAGTCCGCGGAGAGGGCGGGCTTCGGGCCCGCGCCCGGATCACTCGGTCGTCGGGCGACCAATCCGTGCGTGGCGTGGCGCCGGCCCGATAGTCACGACGCGATCATAGCCGGAGTTCGGGCGCGCTCAAGGGCCACGAGCACGGCGAGCGCCGCGATGACCGCGCCGATCGGGGCCAGCCAGAACGGTCCGGCCGCGGCCAGCGCCACGCCGCCGAGCGCGGAACCGAGGCTGGCGCCGGCGTAGATCGCCGAGCCGTTCAGGCCGAGCGCCACCGTCGGCGCGTCCGGCGCGAGCGTGAACAACCGGTGCTGCTGCGGAACCATGAGCATGCCGTTGAGCGCACCGGAGATCACCGAGGACACCAGCAGCACGGCAAGCACGAGCACGGAGGCGTCCAGGACGGAGCATGATCGCCGTGCCGATCAGCGAGATCAGCCGAACCCGTTGCGGCCCAATGCGATCCGTCCAGCGTCCGGCGAGGTTGTTGCCGAGCACCGAACCGATGCCGGAGCACAGCAGCACCCACGAGATGGTCGCCCCACCGGCCGACGGCGCCGCGACGACCGGAAGGTAGACGAACATCGTGAAGGTGGCCGTCATGCCCAGCACGGTGATGGCCAGCACCCGGGCCACCGGTGGGCGGACCAGCACCGCGAGCCGGGCGCGCAACCCCGCCTGCGGCACCGTCACCCGGTGCAGCAGGCCGATCGAGACCGCGACCAGCAGGCCGAGCCCGGCGATTCCCCACATGACCCCGCGCCAGCCGATCCACTGGCCGACGAACACCCCGATCGGCACGCCGAGCACGCTGGACACCGAGATGCCGGCGGCGACGAGGGCGAGCGCCCGGCCCCGCTTGTCCGCCGCCGCCGACGCGCCCGCCACCACGAACGCGTTGGACTGGAACGCCGCCGCGCCGATCGCCGCCACCACGCGCGCCACGGCCAGCACCGCGAACGTCGTGCCTACCGCCTGCCCCACCATTCCGAGCACGAACATCGCCATGCCGCCGGCAAGCAGGATGCGCCGGTCCCAGTTCCCGGTGCACGCGGCGAGCAGCGGCGAGCCGATCGCGTAGGTCACCGCGAAGATCGTGGTGAGCTGCCCCGCGGTGGACACCGACACCCGAAGGTCCGCGGCAATCGTCGGCAGCAGTCCATTGAGGACGAACAGGTCGGTGCCGACGGTGAACACGCCGACCGCGAGGATGGTCAGCACCCCGGTGAGCGGCAGATCCTTCGATGACCGTCGAAGTATCACCCGGCCCATGGTGGCGTATGATTTGATCGTTGTCAAAGCATTTAAACGAAGAGGACCGCCATGGCACGCCAGCTCCCGCAGCCGCACCGTGACGACATCGACCTCGTCACGGTGCTGCAGGCGCTGGCCGACCCGGTGCGCCTTGAGCTCATCCGCACCATCGCGCGCGAAGGCGATCCTCGTCCCTGCTCCGTCGACTGCTACGACGTCGACGTCAAGGCCGCCACCCTCTCCCACCACTGGCGCGTCCTGCGCGAGGCCGGCGTCACCACCACCACCGTCGACGGCCGCCGCCGCTGGGTCACCCTGCGCACCGACGACCTCCACACCCGCTTCCCCGGTCTCCTCGACGCCGTCACGGCCGATCCCGCATGACCGGGTCGCGCGCGCGCCCCGGCTCCGTGGGGTAGTAGTCCGGCGGACACTCCCACCAGCGGACCGGCTTGCCGCCCGATTCGTAGGGAAAGACGTAAAGGTGGGCCTCGACCCGGGTGTCGATCAGCTCACCCGGGTACGGCCGTCCGGCGTCGGCGAACCGCCGCCTGATGGCCACCTTCACGTCGTGCCGGCTCGGGTTCACCCCACAGAAGTCGAAGGACTCCTCCGGCTGAGCGAACACGACGATGCGGTCGCCCCGGGGTAGGTGCTTCGAGTGACCGGGGCCGTACGCGGGTGCGAAGAGGTTCATGAAGAGGCGATGTCCGGCGAACGAGAACTGCCACTCCGGCCGGTCAATCCCCTGTTCGTGAAGATCGGATTCCTGGCCATCGATACGCATAAGGCCATAAATCAGCCATGCGAAAATCCGGGTACATCCCTCGGGTGACGCAGCATCACCCGGACGTGTCCGAAGCTCGGCGGCAAAACCGTGCAGCCGTAACCGTTGATAATCATCGCAGAACGCGTATAGGTGGTCTGCGATCAACCGGAGGTTCCCATTCGGGGATCGAACTTGATCCCAAGCCGGCGCCACCCGCACGCGCGCCATTCGGGCGAAGGGGCACATGGTCGACGATCTCAACCATTCCCACGTCGCCTGCCAGTCAAGACGACCGGCCGTCATTGAGCGCGCGACTCCGCCCAATCACCGGCGGTGAGCCGGTTTCTCGCCGCAAGGTGCCATTCATGCGGATCGGACGTCTGGATCTCGTCGAACATGAGCCGGGCCGACTTCGTGTGGAGCCGCCGACGGACCGCCTGCCTCGTCGGGGCCAGCACGGCAGGGAGCCGCGCCCCGCGATCGTGCTGTTCCCGCAGCTCGAAGTCGCAGTCGAGGCTATCGGCATCCCGAACAACCTGTGACTCCAACGTTTTCTTCAATGTCCACTCGCGCCAGATGTCCTGTAGCTCCGGTCCGGCCGTGGTGTCCACCAGTGCATCCGTCAACGCATGGTCCTCAAGGCGGACCGTATTCATCCGGTGGATGTAGTTGACATCACCCGTTCGGGTCTCTGGTACGTCATGCAGTAGCGCCATGAGCACACACCGACCAACGTCGGCGCCTTCCCGAGATGCCAGGATCAGGGAGATCCATGCGACCCGGAAGCTGTGCTCGGCCACATTGGACAGATCGAGGCCACCGAACTGTCGCCAGGTCCTCGCCAGATGCCTTAGGGTGCCAATCTCGAAGATCAATGGAACATCTCGGCGACCACTCATGGCGCGACAATACAACTAATCACTAATTTGCTCAATGACGGACACGCCGACGGCGGCCGCAGCGGCTGCCGCGTACCAATGCCACACATCGTTTTTGAACGCGTCACTGTAGTCACTCAACCCCCGTACCAGGAAGTATTGTCGGCTTGCCGCCCACGCCGCCTCGGCGACGCCCGCGCCTTCCATGTCCACGGCCAGCGCACCGCTCACGGCGCCGATTCGATCACGCTCGTTCGCATCTCGCACAAGTGGGTTGCCCGAGGCAATGACGCCGCGGAAGATCCGCGTTTCGCCGGAAACGCCGCCGCGGCGAACAACTCGTCGCGCCGGGCTGTACAGGACGTCAGCGGCGGCCGGGGGCCGGGTGAACCGGCCATCCCGGTCTTCGATCCTTTTGAGCCGCGCCCGCAGGGCGTCGGCGGGATCACGAGAGGCCGCCAGCCGATCGAGTGCGCCCGTCAACCGGGAGGACGGGGGCGGCAGGCCGCCCCGTGGTAACCGGGTTCCACCCGAAAGCGTGACGTGGTCGGTATGCCACACACCGATCCGGTCCGACACGACGACATCGCCGAGGGCGACGTTCTTGTCGGGCACATCGGGCCGCGGAACCGCTCCGGCAATGCCGACCAGCAGGACATCCCGAACCGTGGGAAAGGCCTTGATCATCGACGTGGTCGCCAAGGCGGCCGACGGGTTCGTCATCCGCAGTTGCTTCATCAGCACGACGTCGACGTGCGGTGGATCGCGACGCACCCGGGACAGCACCCGGCCGCACACGTATGCGTGCGGGTCCTGGCCGATCGGCACCACGGCCACGTCCTCGAGTTGCAGGAGGACTGCTCGGAACTCCTCCTCCAGCACCGTCACGATGCCGATGCCGGGCCGGTAGGTCCGCTGCGCCACCGCGGCTGCGCGCGGTTCCACCTTGCCCCGGCTCGGCGCGGTGATGGCGCCGCGAATCCGGTCGACACCCGCGAGGAAGAGCACTTCATCGGGCGCGTCGAGCAACGCGGTGAGCTCGTGCCGGACCACGGTCTCCAGTGCCCGAGCGTAGGAGATCGAATCCGGGTGCGTCGGCAGCGGGAAGGGGCTTGCCAGTCGCACGAGGTCGGTGACCACTCCCGCGCCGAGCGACAGCATGTACCTCTCGACGTAGGAGCTCTCGATCAGCCGGGTCACGTAGGGGCTGACCGTGCGGACATTGCCGGACCACAGCTTCGCCAGGATGTCCTCGGCGTGGCCCGGGATGAACGCCAGCCCGCCCAACTCGTCCGGAACCCGCTCCCAGGCTCGCTCCAACGACCGGCTAAGGTCCAGCTCACCGAGTGGATCCACGTCGTTGAGCAGGTCGTCGGCGCGGAGCCGACCGAGCCACCGCGACTCGAGGTGCCGCCGCATCCGGCCCGCTCGCCTCCAATATCCGACGTTGGAGTCGATTGCCTTGAGATAGGCCGTGCCGAGCGCGAGCGGAGATTTCGCGTGATACTGCGCGATCTTTCCCTCTCGATGCTCCTCGAGGCTGGTATCTCCCGCCGTCAGCCACACCCGGCCCATTGCCGAGGACATCGGATGCGTCAGGAGAATGTGCCTCGCCAGCTCCGATTCGAAGAACGATGACGCGGGAACGTACACCCGCTCGGCAAGAGACAGGGAGATCCGGAAAGCCCGGCGCGCTTCCTCGACAACGCTCTCCCATGAGTGTGCGTTTCGAGCGGCCCGCTGCCCGTGATATGCGTCCATGAAGTGCAGATACAGGCGTCGGGTCGGGTTCATGGCAGGACGCGGAACTCGTACGCGAAGTGTCGGTGACCGCCCAGGGTCCGATAGGTGTGCATCTGACACAGGCTCAGCCCGGCGTCGATGGCCCAGCCGAGCCATGACTCCAGCCGCCGAGCGATAAATGGATACGGACGCCCGGTGCAGCTGTCGATCTTGGGAAGCCGGACCGTGTCACCGGCCAGGAACTGCCGCAGCCGGCCGGCCGCCGCGGCATCCTCAGCCACGTCCGGCAGGACGACAACCAGCGAGTCGTCCGCCGTCACCGAAGCGAAGACCGCGCGAAGCTCGTCGTCTTCGAGCTCGAGTGCCGTATACGACAGGATGTGCAATCGCCGCTCGCCCGGCCGGGCCGGGCTGGACCTGCGGGCCCATTCTCCGATCGAGGCGTGCACGACCTCGACCCGCCCACCACGAAACCGGCGTCGCATGTATTCAACCGCTTCGACGTCATGATCCACGGCAATGAACCGTGCCGTCCGCAGCGCGGCACCATGCGAATCTAGCAGAGCAGCGGGCACATAACCTGACTTAGCGCCAAGATCGATTATTGTCATCGGCCGGACGCGCTCGACCAGAGTCCGCAGCGTCGGCAGAACAAACGCCTGCCGTACCTCGTCATGGTTGCAACGGCGATTCCACAGGTCCAGGTCTGACGTGGGGGCCGTGCCGGCATGATCCATTCGGTTGTCATCTTCACCTCAGGGCGGAGGTAGCAATCATATGTCAACCGCCCAATTGTCCATACGGTTGCCAACTCCGGGCCTTACCGACCGTGGATGGAAATATTCTATCGCTCGGCGGCCGGCCGAGCTGATCGGCTAACCGTGCGATCATGGCCTACCGATGATCCAAAGGGGGGTTTCTTCAGCGGGCCGGTGCCGACGTGCGGCCGCTGTCGCGGAACTGACGCCATGGATTGCGACCCGTCGAGCATCGCCGCCTCGGCGCGGAACCGGTCCTCGGGGCAGTCGAAGTCGAACGGCTTGCCGGTGAGCAGCCCGTGCGTTGGCGGCAGGCCACCGGCGCGAACCGCAGTTTCGGAGATGCGGGGCGGGGTGCTCGCGAGCCATGGTCAGCGTCTCCGGACCGCGTGATCACCGCACGATCAAAGAAGGTGCGTCGTCCATGGCCGAGTTATCGAAGCACGTCGAGGGCCGTTCGCTGCCGTTGCGGCTGCCGACGCTGACCGGGGCGCGGTTCGTCGCCGCGGCGTCGGTGTTCTTCTTCCATGCCCTCTGGCAGGGATTTTTCGCGTCGCAGAACGCCGCGGGCAAGGCCGAGTCGGTCTTCAAGCAGGGCGGCTGGGCCGGGGTCAGCTTCTTCTTCATCCTCAGCGGGTTCGTGCTGACCTGGGCGGCGCACACCGCCGACCGCACGGCGGCGTTCTACCGGCGGCGCCTGTTCAAGATCTACCCCAACCACCTCGTCACCGGGGTCGTGGCGCTGCTGCTACTGGTGCTCGTGGCGAACCAGGCGGTCAAGCCGGGCACCGCGCTGATGAACCTGCTGCTGATCCAGGCCTGGTCGCCCGACTGGATGGTCCGCAACAGCCTCAACGCCCCGGCCTGGTCGCTGTCCTGCGAGTTGCTGTTCTATGCCGCGTTCCCGCTACTTTTCGCGCTGGTCAAACGGATCCGGCCGGAACGGCTCTGGGCATGGGCCACCGGGGTGGCCGCGGTCGCGATCATCGGTGTTCCCGTCGTCGCCACGCGGCTGCCGCACGAGACGATCCTCCCGGTGATCGGCCTGTCCGAGGCGCAGTTCTGGTTCGTCATGCAGTTCCCGCCGGTGCGGGCGCTGGAGTTCGTGCTCGGGATGCTGCTGGCCCGGATCGTGATCACCGGCCGCCGGCTGCCGGTCGGCTTCGGCGGAGCGGTGGCCCTGACCGTCGCCGCCTACGCCCTCGCACCGATGTTCCCGCAGGTCTTCACCATCACCGCCATCACACTGATCCCGCTCGCCCTGGTCGTCGCGACCGGCGCCGCGGCCGACGTGCGGAACCGGCGGAGCTGGTTGTCCAGCAAGATCATGGTCAAGCTAGGCGAGCTCTCCTTCGCCTTCTACCTGTGGCACCTCATCGTCCTGACCTACGGCGACCTCTGGCTGGGCGACAAGGCATACCCCACGCCCGTCGCGATCGCCGTGGTCGCGCTCCTGTTCGCCATCTCGCTGGCGCTGTCCTACCTCCTGTTCACCCTCGTCGAGAACCCGATCATGCGAACCTGGTCGAGGCCCCACCGCAAGCACCCGGTCCTGGAATCGGTCCCCACCGGCCCCGAAGCCGGGTCGGACGGGCCGGAGGAGACCAGGCAGGCCTCCTGACCGCCGTCCCCACACCCGTACCTACCAGCCGTTTTGGCTGGTCAGGGCCACTTCCGGTACGCTGCCCGGCGGAGGATTCGCCTAGTGGCCTAGGGCGCACGATTGGAAATCGTGTTGGGGTTGATAGCCCCTCACGGGTTCAAATCCCGTATCCTCCGCCACCTGAGCAGCACAAACGCCGGTCACCACGATCGCCAGGTGACCGGCGTTGTCGTTCTCGGACCGGCCAGGGGCTCAGTTTGGGGCTCAGTTGCCCCCCGGGTCGTGCAAACCCGGTCCGCTCGCCCTGTTCATCCG
>NZ_DASZCQ010000124.1:0-30223 GCF_035942955.1 Actinophytocola sp.
GTCCCGGCGTCGGCCCACCCGGCGCCGGGACGGCCGGGCCGCGGCGCTGTACCTGGCGCCGGCGGGCGCGGTGCTGCTCGCGCTGCTGGCGTACCCGATCTACCAGCTGGTGCTGATCTCGCTCTACGACTACGGGCAGCCGCAGGCCAGCGGCGCGGCACCGCTGGTGTTCCTCGGGTTGGACAACTACGCCGTCCTGCTCGGCGATCCGCAGTTCTGGGACGTGCTGCTGGCCACCGTGCTGTTCGCGGCGGTCTGCGTGGCCGGCACGATGATCGTCGGCACGGCGCTCGCGGTGCTGGCCAGCCGGGTGCGCCGGGTGCCACGGCTGCTGCTGTTCCTGGCCGCGCTGGGGGCGTGGGCCACCCCGACGATCGCCGGCTCCTACGTCTGGCTGTTCCTGTTCGACCCGGACTTCGGTCTGGTCAACGAGATCCTCGGAATGCCCGGCCATTCCTGGACCTTCGAGCGGTACTCGGCGTTCGGGCTGGTGGCCGCGGAGATCGTCTGGTGCTCGTTTCCGTTCGTGCTGGTCACCATGTACGCCGGGATCACCGCGATCGACCGGGAGATCCTGGAGGCCGCCGCGCTGGACGGCGCCTCGTGGACCCGCACCGCGACCGGGGTGGTGCTGCCGGTTCTGCGGCCGCTGCTGATGATCGCCACGGTCCAGTCGATCATCTGGGACTTCAAGGTGTTCACCCAGATCTACGTGATGACCAACGGCGGCGGCATCGCCGGGCAGAACCTGGTGCTCAACGTGTTCGCCTACCAGAAGGCGTTCGCCGGGGAGCAGTACGGCTTCGGCGCCGCGATCGGCGTGGTGATGACCGTGCTGCTCATGCTGATCACCGCGGGATATGTCCGGATGCGGCGGCGGGGCACGTGGGTACCGTGAGCCGGCGGCAGCTCGTCGCGGACGCGGTGTGCGTGATCGTCGCGCTGCTGGTCGCGTTTCCGTTGTACTGGATGGTGTTGTCGGCACTCAAGCCGGCGGGCGAGGTGCTGACCCGTGACCCGCGGCCGTGGACCGCGGCGCCCACTGTGGACAGTTTCCGGCGGGTGCTCGACGTGGAGAGCTTCGGGCGCTACTTCGTCAACAGCACGATCGTCGCCGTGCTCGTGGTGGCCTGCGCGCTGCTGATCTCGTTCCTGGCCGCGGTGGCGCTCACCCGGTTCGGCTTCCGCGGGCGCACCGTGCTGGTGGTGATGCTGCTTGTGGCGCAGATGGTCCCGGTGGAGGCGCTGACCATCCCGCTGTTCTTCCTGATGCGCTCGCTCGGCGACGTCGCGCCCGCGTTCGGCCTCAACCGGCTCGGCGCCCTCGTCCTTGTGCACCTGGCGTTCAGCCTGCCGTTCGCTATCTGGATGCTGCGCGGTTTCGTCGCCGCCGTGCCTTCGGATCTGGAAGAGGCCGCAGCTCTGGACGGCGCCGGCCGGCTCCGGTTCACCTGGCAGATCCTGTTCCCGTTGGTGGCGCCGGGTCTGGTCGCGGTCAGCGTGGTCGCCTTCATCCACGCCTGGAACGACTTCCTGTTCGCCAAGACGTTTCTCATCTCCGGAGTGGACAACCGCACGCTTCCGTTGGGGCTGCTGGTGTTCTTCAAACCCGAGGAGCAGGACTGGGGCGCGATCATGGCCGGTTCCACCCTGATGACGATCCCCGTGCTCGTCTTCTTCATACTGGTCCAGCGCCACCTGGTGGCCGGAATGGCCGGAGCCGTCAAGGGATGACGGGATTCGACGGCCTGCTCCCCCGCCCGGTCCGGCTTGCGCGTACCGACGCCGTGCTTCCGCCGGAGGGCTACCGCCTCATGATCACCCCGGACTCCGTCCACGTCGACGCCGCCGACGACGCCGGCGCCTTCTACGCCGAGCAGACACTGCGCCAGCTGCGCGGCCCGGACGCGTTCCGCGCGGCCGCGCTCCACAGTGGACCGACGCCGTTGCCGTGCGGGGTGGTCGAGGACTACCCGCGGTTCGCCTGGCGCGGCTGCCTGCTCGACGTGGCCCGGCACTTCATGCCCAAGGCCGCGGTGCTGCGCTTCATCGACCTGCTGGCCGTCCACAAGCTCAACGTGCTGCACCTGCACCTGACCGACGACCAGGGCTGGCGGCTGGAGGTTCCGGAGCTCCCGCTGCTGACGTCGGTCGGCGCCTGGCGGGCCGGGTCCTGGGTCGGCCGCCCGCCGGACGGAACTGTCGAGCACGACGGCCGCCCGCACGGCGGCTACTACACCACCACCGACCTGCGCGAGATCGTCGCCTACGCCGCCGCCCGGCACGTCACCGTCGTGCCCGAAGTGGACATTCCGGGGCACAGCCGGGCCGCGATCGCCGCCTACCCGGCGCTGGGCGTCGACGGCGCGCCGTCGAGCGTGTGGACCCGTTGGGGCATCAGCGAAACGGTGCTGTCCGACGCGGAGTCCACGATCGAGTTCTACCGCCGGGTGTTCTCCCACGTGGTCGACGTGTTCCCGGCCAAAGTGATCTGCCTCGGCGGCGACGAGGCTTCCGGCGGCCGGCGCCTGGTCACCGAGATCGCCGCGCACCTGATCCGGCTCGGCCGCCGGCCCATGGGCTGGGACGATCTCCTGGCCATCGACGACCTTCCGCCGGAGATGATCATCGGATGCTGGCGGTCCGCCGCCGTGTCCGGCCACGACGTCATCGCCTGCCCCGAGCGGTACCTCTACCTCGACCACCGCCAGTCCGACCACCCCGACGAGCCCATCCCGGTCGGCTACGTCACCACCGTCGCCGACGTCTACGGCTACGAACCCCCGCCGGGCGCTCTCGGCGCGCAGGCCGCCGTGTGGACCGAGCACCTGGACTCGCCGCGCAGCGTCGACTACGCCGCCTTCCCCCGCCTTGCCGCCTTCGCCGAGGTCGTCTGGAGCCCCGCGCCCCGCGACTACCCCGAGTTCGAGACCCGGCTCGCCGTCCACCATCTCCCCCGGCTGGACGCCCTCGGCGTCGAATACCGCCCGCTCACCGGCCCCCACCCGTGGCAGACCCGCCCCGGCGTCCCGGGCCGCCCGCGCTACCGTGACAGCTCGTGAAACCCCTGCACCGGCTTGCGCTCTACATCGGACGCCGGTCCTGGCTGCCCAAGATCGGCCCGCGACTGGTTTTCGTCGACACCGCGCTGCAACGCTGGACCGGCGGCCGGCTCGCGCTGTCCCGCCTCGGCGGCATGACCTCGGTGCTGCTCACCACCACCGGCCGCCGCACCGGCCTCCCCCGCGACACCCCGCTCATCGCCATCCCCGAAGGCGGCAGCCTGCTCCTGGTCGGCTCCAACTTCGGCAAGCCCGGCCACCCCGCCTGGTCCACCAACCTCATCGCCCACCCCGAGGCCACCATCCGCACCCGCGGCCACACCTTCCCCGTCACCGCCACCCTGCTCACCGGCCCCGAACGCGCCGAAGCCTGGCACACCCTGCTCAAGGTGTGGCCCGCCTACGACGACTACACCACCCGCTCGGGCCGCGAACTCCGCGTCTTCCGCGTCACCCTCCGCTAGCAGCCCAGCCCTGCCTCTCCACGGGCAGGGCTCCGGCAAGTCGCCCGAGATCGCCCGCTGAATGACGGCTGCGCCGCGCGCTGCGCCGCCGTCATTTCTACAGGACGATCTTGGCCCCGAAGTTGATCTCCGTGTCCCACCCCTACCCAGCCCCCATCTTCTCCTGGACCAGCGCGCTGGAGCGGTACCGGGCGCCGAGCGCGCGCAGCAGGGCCCCGCTGTACGCGCCGCCGAGGTGGTTGCCCTGGCCGCCCCCACCGTAGAAGAAGATCTTGTCACCGCCGTACGCGTCGCGCACGGCCGCCAGCCGGGCGGCGACCTCCGCGATCGCCGTGTCCCAGTCGATCTCCTCGAACGTGCCGTCGGGCTTGCGGCGCAGCGGCGTCGTCAGCCGGTGCCCGCCGTTCTGGTAGTGGTCCAGCCGCAGCGCCTAGTTGCAGGTGTGCCCGGCCGAGGACACGTGCTCCTTGTCGCCGCGGATGCGGGCGAGGCGGCGACCGTCGAGGGAGATCTCGATCCCGCAGTTGCACTCGCAGAGGATGCACGCCGACTTGTGCCACCCGTCCATGTCGATCCCCGTCGGCACGAATTAATATGACGACCAGCATAATCTACGATCGAACGGTGGCACAACGCATGACCCCGCGGGATCGCATGCTGCACAGCGCGGTCGCCCTTTTCCGGGAACGCGGCGTGGCCGGCACCGCCCTTTCCGACGTGATCTCGCACAGCGGCGCCCCCCGCGGCTCCCTCTACCACTACTTTCCCGACGGCAAGGCGCAGCTCGCCCGCGAGGCCACCGCCCACGCCGGCCGGCTGATGACCCGGTTCATCACCAAATCCATGGCCGCCCACGGCCCGGCGGGCGCCATCCGCGAGATCGTCGGGTTCTTCCGCCAGCAGCTGCTCGACACCGACTTCGCCTCCGGCTGCCCCGTCGCCGCCGGCGCCCTGGAAGGCGGCGACGCCCCCGAAGCCCGGCGGATCGCCGGCGAGGCGTTCGGCTCATGGGAGGCGGCCCTGTCCACCGCCCTGCGCGAGCACGGCATCCCCCGGCCGGACACCGTGGCGACCCTGATCGTCTGCGCCGTCGAGGGCGCCATCGTCGTGGCCAAGGCCCAGCGCAGCACCCGGCCGCTGGACCGGGTCGCCGAGGAGCTGACCACCCTGCTGCGCGCGGAAGGGTAGGTTCGCCGGTATGAGCGACAAGCCGGCGGAGGAACCCGTGGTGATCGAGGGCGAGGTCGTCGACGACCCCCCGCCGCCGGCGCCGGTCGACTACACCGACGCCGGCGTGCCGACCTTCGACTACGTCCGCGACCGGATCGAGAACCGGGCCGCCACCGCGGCCGGGACCACCGAGCTGGCCGACGAGACGCCGCAGGCCACCTCGCTCGACGAGCAGCTGGCCGAACGCGACCGGGCGGGACGCGAGCGGCTGGAGCAGATCCGCCGGTCGATGCGCGGCGAATAGTCGTCCGGGCTACTCGAAGATCTCGCCCTTCTCGGCCTTGGCCACCAGCGAGGCGGGGGGGAGGAAGTGGTCGCCGTAGCGTTCGGCGAGCTGGCGGGCGCGGGCGACGAAACCGGGTGGGCCGCCGGGGTAGCCGTTGATGTACTGGATGACGCCGCCGGTCCAAGGTGGGAAGCCGATGCCCATGATCGAGCCGATGTTGGCGTCGGGGACGGAGCGGAGGACGCCTTCGTCGAAGCACTTCACGGTCTCCAGCGCCTCGGCGAAGAGCATGCGCTCCTTCATGTCCTCGAACGGGATCTCGTGGCCCTCCTTGTGGAAGTGCTCGTAGAGCCCGGACCAGAGGGAGTCGCGCTTGCCGTCCACATAGGAGTAGAAGCCGGCGCCGGAGGAGCGGCCCTTGCGGCCGAACTCCTCGACCAGCCGGTCGATCACGGCGTACGAGCCGTGCTCGGGGAACACCCCGCCGGCGGCCTCCACCGCGGCCTTGGTCTCCTTGCGGATCTTCTGCGGCAGCGTCAAGGTCAGCTCGTCCATCAGCTGCAGCGGCGGCGCGGGGTAGCCGGCCTGCGAGCCGGCCTGCTCCACCGACGCCGGGTTGACGCCCTCGCCGACCATGGCGACGGCCTCGTTGAGGAACGTGCCGATGACCCGGCTGGTGAAGAAGCCGCGGCTGTCGTTGACCACGATCGGGGTCTTGTTGATCTGCTGCGCCACGTCGAACGCGCGAGCCAGCGCGGCGTCGCCGGTTCGCTGCCCGACGATGATCTCAAGCAGCGGCATCTTGTCCACCGGCGAGAAGAAGTGGAGGCCGATGAAGTCCTCCTGCCGCTTGACCCCTTCGGCGAGCCCGGTGATCGGCAGGGTCGACGTGTTCGACGCCAGCAGCGCGTCCGGCGCGACGATCCCCTCGATCTCCTGGAACACCTTGTGCTTGAGCGACTGGTCCTCGAACACCGCCTCGATCACCAGATCGCAGCCGGCGAGGTCCTCGGCGCGATCCGTGGGCTTGATCAGGGCGAGCAGCGCGTCGCCCTTCTCCCGGGTGGTCCTGCCGCGGGAGACGGCCTTCTCGGTCAGCTTGACCGAGTAGTCCTTGCCCTTCTGTGCCGCTTCAACGGAAACGTCCTTGAGGACGACCTCCATGCCGCCGCGGGCGCACACGTAGGCGATGCCGGCGCCCATCATGCCGGCGCCGAGCACGCCCACCTTGCGGGCGGTGTACTTCTCGAAGCCCTGCGGCCGCGAGCCGCCGGAGTTGATGTGCTGCAGGTCGAAGAAGAACGCCTTGATCATGTTCTTGGCCACCTGGCCGGTGACCAGCTCGACCAGGTAGCGCGACTCGATGGTCAGCGCCGTGTCGATGTCGACCTGGGCGCCCTCGATCGCCGCGGCCAGGATCGCCTTGGGGGCCGGCAGGTTGGCACCCTTGAGCTGCTTGCGCAGGTTTGCCGGGAACGCCGGCAGGTTGGCCGCGAAGGCCGGGTGCGACGGCGTCCCACCGGGGACCTTGAAGCCCTCGGCGTCCCACGGCTGCACCGGCGCCGGGTTGGCCTTGATCCACTCCTTCGCCCTCGGCACCAGCTCGTCCACGGTGGACACGACCTCGTCGATCAGGCCGAGCTCCAGCGCCTTGGCGGGCTTGTGCCGCTGGCCCTGCAGCAGCACGTTGAGCAGCGCGCTCTGGATGCCGAGCATGCGGACGGTGCGGGTGACGCCGCCGGCGCCGGGCAGCAGCCCGAGCGTGACCTCGGGCGTGCCGAGCACGCAACCCTTGACGTCGGCCGCGATCCGGTGATGGCAGGCCAGGGTGATCTCCAGGCCGCCGCCGAGCGCGGCGCCGTTGATGGCCGCGACCACCGGCTTGCCCAGCTTCTCCAGCCGGCGCAGCTGAGCCTTGATCTCGGTGATCCCGTCGAAGACCTGCTGGGCGTCCTCGCGGCGGGCGCGGATCAGGTCGTTGAGGTCGCCGCCGGCGAAGAACGTCTTCTTGGCCGAGGTGATCACCACGCCGGCGATCCCGTCGCGCTCGGCCTCCAGACGGTCCACAGTGGACCTCATGGACGCGACGTATGCGGAGTTCATCGTGTTGGCCGACTGCTCCGGGTCGTCCAGGGTCAGCACGACGATGCCGTCGTCACCCTTGTCCCAGCGGATGGTGTTTCGCTCAGTCACAAATGCTCCTTGTCAGATCCGCTCGATCAGGGTGGCCACGCCCATGCCGCCGCCGATGCACGCGGTCACCACGGCCCGGCGGGCCTCACGCCGGTGCAGCTCGTCGACCATGGTGCCGACCAGCATCGCGCCGGTGGCGCCGAGCGGGTGGCCCATCGCGATGGCGCCGCCGTTGACGTTGAGCTTGTCGTTGGGGACGTTCAGCTCCTGCTGGTAGTTGAGCACGGCCGAGGCGAACGCCTCGTTCATCTCGAACAGATCGACGTCGTCGACGGTCAACCCGGTGCGCGCCAGCAGCTTCCGCGTCGCCGGGACCGGGCCGGTGAGCATGATCGTCGGGTCGGCACCGGTGGTCGCGGTGGCCACGATCCGGGCCCGCGGGCTCAGTCCCAGCTCGGCGCCGACCTGCTCGCTGCCGACCAGCACCAAGGCCGCGCCGTCCACGATGCCCGAGGAGTTGCCCGCGTGGTGCACGTGGTTGATCTTCTCGACGAAGTGGTACTTCTGCAGGGCCACGGCGTCGAAGCCGCCCATGTCGCCGATCGCGGCGAACGACGGCGGCAGCTTGCCCAGGCTCTCCACAGTGGACTCCGGACGCATGTGCTCGTCGTGGTCGAGGACGGTGAGCCCGTTCTGGTCGACCACCGGGATGACCGACTTGGCGAAGTAGCCGCCGGCCCATGCCTTGGCCGCGCGCTCCTGGGACTGGACGGCGTAGGCGTCGACGTCCTCCCGGGAGTAGCCCCTGATCGTGGCGATCAGGTCGGCGGAGATGCCCTGCGGCACGAAGTAGGTGTCGTACGCGGTGACCGGGTCCATCGCCCAGGCGCCGCCGTCGGAGCCCATCTTCACCCGGGACATCGACTCGACGCCGCCGCCGATCACCAGCTCGTCCCAGCCGGCGCGGACCTTCTGCGCGGCCATGTTCACCGCCTCCAGACCGGACGCGCAGAACCGGTTGAGCTGCACACCGCCGACGGTGTCCGGCAGTCCGGCGACGATCGCCGCGGTCTTGGCGATATCCGAGCCCTGGTCGCCGATCGGGCTCACGACGCCGAGCAGAATGTCGGAGAGGCGGTCGACGTCCATGGTGGGATTGCGCTTGCGCAGCTCGTCGATGAGGCCGACGACCAGCGAGATCGGCTTGGTGCCGTGCAGTGAGCCGGTTTTCTTGCCGCGACCGCGCGGGGTCCGGATCGCGTCGTAGATCAAGGCTTCGGTAGACACGCGTCTGGTCCTCTCAGGCTCGCCAGCGAGCTAATACCGATTAACATGTTTCCACTTAATCGCTGGTTGTCAACGGATGTGCTCTCACCTAGCGTGTTAGACGTGCCTCACAGACCGGCCAATCGGAAGGCTCAGCTCGCCGACGCGGCGGCCGAGCTGTTCGGCCGGCACGGGTACCACGCGGTCAGCGTGAACGACATCGCCTGCGCCGCCGGCGTGACCGGGCCGGCCGTCTACCGGCACTTTGCCGGCAAGCGGGACGTGCTCGCGCACGTGCTGCGGACCGGGCTGGAGGTGTTCGAGCAGGTCAGCGCGGAGGCGCTGGCCGAAGGCGGGCTCGATGGGCTGCTCTCGGCGGTCGCCGGGCTGGTCGTGGAGCGCCGGGAGATCACCGCGCTGTGGCGCTGGCAGGGCTCGCACCTCGGCAGGCAGGACCAGGCCGCGATCCGGCGGGCGGGCGCGCGGATCATGGACCGGTGGTCGGCCGCGCTGCGGGAGAGCCGGCCCGACCTCGCCGCGGCGGACGCGGACCTGCTGTGCTGGGCGGCGCTGAGCGTGTTCGGCAGCATCTCCGTGCACCACCTGAGCCTGCCCCGCAAGCGGTTCGAGCGCCTGCTGGCATGGCTGGCCGCGGCGGTGCTCGACTACTCCGGTCTGCCCGCGCCCGAGCCGGCCTCGAGCGGCCCGGCCCGGCAGCGCACCCCCGCCTCCCGGCGCGAGGAGCTGCTGTCCGCCGCCACCCGGTTGTTCCGCGAGCGCGGCTACCACGCCGTGAGCATGGAGGACATCGGCGCGGCCGCGGGGATCGCCGGGCCGAGCATCTACCGGCACTTCGCCAGCAAGGCCGACATCCTGGTGGCCGCCGGCTACCGGATGGGCGACCGGCTGCACGTCGACGCCGACCGCGCGCTGCGCGAGGCGGCCGATCCGGCCGACGCCCTCGACCGGCTCGTCCGGTCCTATGTGGACACCGTGCTGCGCACCGGGAACCTGATGGCGGTCTTCGCCAGCGAGTCGATCAGCATGGCCGAGCGGGATGCCAAGGAGCTGCTCCGCATCCAGCGCTCGTACGTCGCCGAATGGGTCAAGCTCCTGATCGAGACCGCGCCCGCCCTCGACGAGCGGGAGGCCAGGGTGACCGTCCACGCCGCACTGACGATCGTCAACGACCTGACCCGCACCCCCCGGCTGGCGGCCCGGCCGGGCATCGCCGAGGAGCTGGTGGCGCTGGCCTCGGTGGTGCTGCGGGCCGCAGCCGCCGCGCCCGGCTAGCCCGCCACCTCGGCGACGGCAAGGCGGTAGAAGGCGTAGCCGGTGGCGGGCAGGCCGGTGCGGCGCCGGTAGTCGTCGGCACCGAGATCCTCGCGCGGGGACAGGCCGAAGCGCTCCAGCAGCGGGGCGACCTCGTGCGGGTGCAGCCCGAAGGTCCACGGCTCGCCGAGCGTGCGCACGTTGCTCATCATCTTGTCACCGCCGGGGAACGCGACGCTGCCGTCGAGCAGGCCGCCGTGGATGTAAGTGAACACCAGCGTGCCGCCCGGCGCGGTCCGGCCGATCAAGGCCAGCACCCGCTCGACCGCGTCGCGGGTGAGATAGTTGGTCACGCCCTCCCACACGAACGCGGTTGGGCGGGCGGCGTCCCAGCCGGCGGCGGCGAGCCGCTCGGCGACGTCGTCACGCAGGAAGTCGACCGCGACGTAGTGCAGGCCGGCGCGCGCCTCGGGCAGGCGAGCGCGCTTCTCCGCCTGGGTCCGCAGTCTGTCCACTTCGAACACCTCGGTGCCGGCCAGCTCCGGCAGCCGGTGCGCGCGGCAGTCGAAGCCGGCGCCGAGGATGACGAGCTGGCGGGTGCCGGCGGCGGCCGCGGCGCGCAGCACGTCGTCGATGATCCTGGTCCGGCCGATCGCGCTGGTGCGGGCGCCGGGCGCGCGGAAGTCGGCGTAGCGGGCGATGAGCGCGTGCAGCCGGGGCCGGCGGGCGAGCCGGACCAACCGGTTGAGCCCCGGGGACAGGAACCGGGTCGCGTACGGATCGGAGAACAGCGGCGGCCGCCGCCGCTCCACGGTCTCCAGCGCGCGGTAGAGCGCGACGTACTGGGCGGTCCTGCTGGCCGGCACGACGCCAGGTTACGGCGTCCCGGCCGACCAGCCGGTGCGCCGCGCCCACTCCGCCATGCGGGGGTAGACCTCGGCGAACCAGGGTTCCTTGGCGTCGGCGTACCGGGCGGTGCCCTCGTCGGTGGCGTACCTTGCGGCCAACTCGCGCTTGACCGCCAGGTACTCCGCCCGGATGTCCGGATCGGCGCGCAGCCAGTCGCGGAACTGCAGGGCGAAGCGCCAACCAGGGGAACCGTGCGCGCGCACGTGCAGGTTGGCCACGCGCCCGGGGTCGGCGGAGTTGTGGTAACGCCTGCGCCACTGCGCCGCGTCGGGGTAGGCGGCGTGCACCTGGTCCTGGTCGACGCCGGGGCGGAACACGAAACCCGCCTCGGTGAGCGGGTCCGCGACGGCGTCCGCGTCATCCAAAGTAGACACCGTGAGCTGGAGGTCGATGACGTCCTTGGCCGGCAGGCCGGGCACCGCGGTGGAGCCGATGTGGTCCACGCGCAGCGCCTTGTCCCCGGCCGCCCGCCGGATCCGTGCGGCCAGCCGCTCGGCCTGCACCGGCCAGGTGGGATCGGGGTCGTGCAGCCGAGGCGGCCCGTACCGGGCCCGGCGGCGCAGCCGGACGTTCGCCTCGTAGCGCACCAGGCGGTCGGCCCACAACGCGTCGACGGCGGCGAGGATCTCGTCGCGCGCGCCGGCGTTGTCCAGCCAGACGTCGGCGGCGGCGCGGCGGGCCTCCTCGGTGGCCTGCGAGGCGATCCGGGCCCGAACGTCCGCTTCGGACATGTCCCGGGCGGTCACCAGGCGGTGGACCCTGATCTCCACCGGGGCGTCCACCACGATCACCAGGTGGTAGTTGGGCGCAAGGCCGTTCTCCACCAGCAGCGGCACGTCGTGCACGACGATCGCGTCGGCCGGCGCCTCGGCCATCAGCTCGGCGGTCCTGGCGCCGACCCTGGGGTGCACGATCGCGTTGAGCCTCTTGCGCGCGGTGTCGTCGGAGAACACCGTCGCGGCCAGCTTCGCGCGGTCCAGGGAGCCGTCCGCGGCCAGCACGCCGGACCCGAACGCCGCGACGATCTCGGCCAGCCCGTCCGTGCCGGGCGCCACCACCTCCCTGGCCAGCCGGTCGGAGTCGATCACCACGGCGCCGTGCTCGGTCAGCCGACCGGCCACAGTGGATTTGCCGGAGCCGATCCCACCGGTCAGGCCAACGCGCAGCATGCCGGCATTCTGGCAGTCCGGTCCGCGGTGCCTTACCTCGACCGTGACTGATGGGGCTCGTGACACGCCGGGGGCTTGCGGGGTTTTGGCACCTTGATCGCCTAAGGTGCCCGCACCGGGCAATGACGCGGAGGGTGGATGGTGCGCAGGGGCAGGCGCGAAGGACGGCATCGGCTTGGCACGCCGGGATTGGTGCACTGCATCGAGCATCGGCCGGTAGCCGAGGCGCTGGCGGAGTACCGAAGAGGATGGTGGACGGCCATCACGGTGCCCGCCAGACACACCCTCGCCGGGCTGCGCCGCCGCGCCGCCACCGCCGCGGCCGAACGCGCCTGGGCCCCCCGTGAGCGGCTGGCGGAAGCGTTGGCATAGCCACGCGCCAACACACCCACGCCAGGGGCCAACATGGCGACGTCAGGGGCCAACACGCGGGTTAGGGGCGGGGGGTTAGGGCGTGGTCGGCCAGGCGGGCCAGCAGGGAGCCGGCGTTGTCGTCGGCGACCAGCGTGGGGACGACGGTGACGGCCACCGTGTTCTTGCCGCGGACGGCGACCAGGGTGCGGTTGGCGGGCGAGGCGAGCAGGATGCCGCGGCCCGCGCCGACCGCGACCTCGTTGACCACGGCGCCGGCCTCGCGCTCGGTCTCGACCGTGGTGGTCATGCGGCGCTGGGCGGCGGCGGAGTCGGTGTAGCCGGCGAAGGCGATCCAGACCGTGGCCTCCCGCCAGGTCTTGCCGGCCGGGACGCCGTAGTAGCAGTCGAGGCGGCCGGTGCGGCCGATCTTCGATTCGGGGACGCCGACGACGGTGAGCGTCTCGCCGGTGATCGCGGCGCCCAGGATGTCGGTGACCTCGGCCAGGGTGGCCAGACCGCCGCAGGTCCTCGGCACGGACTTGTCCGCGGCGGCCGACGGCGGCGCCGACGAGGTGAACGCCGGCACGTTCGGCCCGGCCGCGGGCGGGTCGTCTGTGCACGCGGACACCAGCGCCGTCAGCGTGGCGAGCACGGCGAGCATCGTCGGGCGCACCCCACAACGGTAAGCCCTCCGTGCGAGAAGGCCCCGCAGCCACACGCTGCGGGGCCCTTGTCCTCAGACGGCTCTTACAGGCCGCCGGACAGCTTCTCGCGGAGGGCGGCGAGCTGCTCGTCGCTGGCGAGGGTGCCGCCGGACTGGGCGGGGGCCTCGCTGCTGCTGGACGAGTAGTCGCCCTCGATGGTCTCGGCGTCGCCACCGCCGGACGCGCTGGCCTGGGCCTCGGCCGCCGCGGCCGCCTTGACCTGCTTCATGTGCGCCTCGTAGCGCTGGTGCGCCTCGGCGTACTGGCGCTCCCACTCCTCGCGCTGCTTGTCGAACCCGGCCTGCCATTCCTGGGTGTCCGGGTCGAAGCCCTCGGGGTAGATGTAGTTGCCCTCGGCGTCGTACTCGGCGGCCATGCCGTACTGCGTCGGGTCGAACTCCTGGTCCGGGCTGACCCCCTCGTTGGCCTGCTTCAGCGACAGCGAGATCCGCCGCCGCTCGAGGTCGATGTCGATCACCTTGACCATGACCTCGTTGCCGACCTGCACGACCTGCTCGGGGATCTCCACGTGCCGCTCGGCCAGCTCGGAGATGTGCACGAGGCCCTCGATGCCCTCGTCCACCCGGACGAACGCGCCGAACGGCACCAGCTTGGTGACCTTGCCCGGCACGATCTGCCCGATCGCGTGGGTGCGGGCGAACTGGCGCCACGGGTCCTCCTGCGTCGCCTTGAGCGACAAGGAAACCCGCTCGCGCTCCATGTCCACGTCGAGCACCTCGACGGTGACCTCCTGGCCGACCTCGACCACCTCGGACGGGTGGTCGATGTGCTTCCAGGACAGCTCGGACACGTGCACCAGGCCGTCCACGCCGCCGAGGTCGACGAACGCGCCGAAGTTGACGATCGAGGAGACCACACCCTTGCGGACCTGGCCCTTCTGCAGCTGGTTGAGGAACTCGCTGCGCACCTCGGACTGGGTCTGCTCCAGCCAGGCCCGGCGGGACAGCACCACGTTGTTGCGGTTCTTGTCCAGCTCGATGATCTTGGCCTCGAGCTCGCGCCCGACGTACGGCTGAAGGTCGCGCACCCGGCGCATCTCGACCAGCGACGCCGGCAGGAAGCCGCGCAGCCCGATGTCGAGGATCAGACCACCCTTGACCACCTCGATGACCGTGCCCTTGACCGGCTCGTCGGCCTCCTTGAGCGCCTCGATGGCGCCCCACGCGCGCTCGTACTGCGCGCGCTTCTTCGACAGGATCAGCCGGCCTTCCTTGTCCTCCTTCTGGAGAACCAGGGCTTCGACCTCATCACCCACGCTGACCACGTCAGCGGGATCGACGTCGTGCTTGATGGACAGCTCCCGAGAGGGGATCACCCCCTCGGTCTTGTAGCCGATGTCGAGCAGGACCTCGTCTCGATCGACCTTGACTATGGTGCCCTCGACGATGTCTCCATCGTTGAAGTACTTGATCGTCTTGTCGATGGCGGCGAGGAAGTCCTCCCCCGTCCCGACGTCGTTAACGGCGACCTGCTGCTTCGGCGCGGTGTCAGCCGGGACAGTTGTGGTGTCGGCGGTCATTAGGTAGGTGGCTCCGGTATGGACTCAATAGTTGGGATTTGCAGTTTGTGCGGCGCGGCGGGATAGTTCGCTTGCGTCACCTAGACGAACGCCACGCCCCCGCACAAGATTCCCCGCATGGGCAACCGACGGCAGCGTGAAACCACTGCGCGGCGGTATCCTACGCGGCCGCGAGAGTGCTGGGCAAACCCGGGGCATGCGCTTGCCGGCCGCCACGGCCAGCCGCAACGCTGCTATAACCGGCAGCGTGCAGAACGATCTCGGGTCGCATCCGAGTCGAGAGCACCAGTCGGGGCGGCACGCGCGGGCGGAGCAGGCGCTCGGCACGGTGAGAGTCGATCGCCGGCCGGTGACCTCCGCGGAGTCTGTCGCGGCCAATAGTGCCTGGTGGGACGCTGATGCGGACGACTACCACGCCGAGCACGGCGAGTTCCTCGGCGTCGCCGACTTCGTCTGGTGCCCGGAGGGCCTGCGGGAGGCCGACGCCGGCCTGCTCGGCGACGTCGCCGGGCGCCGGGTGCTCGAGGTGGGCTGCGGATCGGCACCGTGCGCTCGATGGCTCGTCGAGCGCGGCGCGAGCGCGGTGGGGCTGGATCTGTCGGCGGCCATGCTGCGCTACGCGGCCGCGGCCAACGAGGCCACCGGGATCGCCGTGCCGCTGGTGCGGGCCAACGCCGAGCGGCTCCCGTTCGCCACCGGCTCCTTCGACCTCGCCTGCTCGGCGTTCGGCGCGGTGCCCTTCGTCACCGATCTCGACGGCCTGTTCACCGAGGTGGCGAGGGTTCTGCGGCCCGGCGGCCGGTGGGTCTTCGCGGTGACCCACCCGATCAGGTGGATCTTCCCGGACGACCCCGGCCCGGACGGGCTGCGGGTGACCGGCTCGTACTTCGACCGGACCCCGTACGTGGAGGTCGACGGCGCCGGGCGGGCCACATACGTCGAGCATCACCGCACGATCGGAGACTTCGTCCGCGCGCTCACCGGGGCCGGCCTCCGGCTGGAAGATGTTATAGAACCGGAATGGCCGGAGGGGCACACCCGGGAGTGGGGCCAGTGGAGCCCGCTGCGCGGCGCGCTGTTCCCCGGCACCGCGATCTTCTGTTGCCGGAAGCTTTCGTGAGCGGAGCTTGCGGAGCGAACCATAGGCACTGCCCCGGCGCCGAGGAACGAGGCGCTGGGGTTCGCCAGCACCGAGGAACGAGGTGATGGCGTGAGCGCAGCTTGCGGAGCGAACCGCAGGCACTGCCCCGGCGCCGAGGAACGAGGCGGCGGGGTTCACCATTACCGAGCTTGCGAGGTGATGGCGTGAGGCGCGCGACGGACCTGTTGCTGCAGGCCCAGTCCGCGCGCTTCACCGGGTTGGATCCGATGCTGCCGGCCGCGGCCACCCCGCCGGACGGCGACGTGCTCACCGCGGCGCTGCCCGACGGCGAGCGGGTGGCCGGGGTGGTGGTGCGCACCACGCTCGAGCCGGGCTCGGTCGGCACGCTGTGGTCGGCGCTGGACGTGTGGGAGCTGCACCCGCTGCTCGGCATGGCCGGCGGCGCGGGCATGGAGGCGCTGCTGCGGGAGTGGCGGCGGGTCATGGCGCGCGGCAGCACCGGCCCGGACTCAGCCTGCGTGGTGACCTGGCCGGCCAGGGACGCCGAGGCGACAAGGGCGCTGCTGGACCACGGTTTCGTCCCGCTGTCGGCGATCGCGATCCGCACCGCGGCCCCGGCCGCGCACCGCCGCCCCGGCGCCGGCGGGCTGGTCATCCGCCGCGCCGGGCTGTCCGACGCCGACACCGTGGTCCGCCTCGAGCTCGCCGAGCTGGAGTACTCGGCGCTGGTCGGCGGCGCGATCAACCGCCCGGAGGCGACGCAGATCAAGCGCGCGTCGGTGCACCGGCACCTCGAGCGGGGCGACCCGGTGTGGCTGGCCGAGCGGGACGGCGTCGCGGCCGGCATGGCCCAATGCTGGCTCACCGAAGCCGAACCCGGCTCCTGGACGGCCATCCGCCTGCCGACCGGGCGGTGGGGCTACGTCAACTGCCTGTCGGTGCTGCCGGGCGAGCGCGGCACCGGAGTGGGCCAGGCCCTGATGGCCGTCGCACACCGGGAGCTGTACTCGAGGGGCGCGGTCGGCACGTTCCTCTACTACCACCCGCCCAACCCGCTCTCCTCGGTGTTCTGGGCCAGACAGGGCTACCGTCCACTGTGGATCACCTGGGAGGTCCGCCCGGCCGGCGCGCTGCGCTAGGTTGGCGATCATGGCGGAGGTCGTGCTGCGCGCGGCCCGTGCGGACGAGGCCGGGGTGCTCAGCGAGTTGGCGTTGCGGTCCAAGGCGCACTGGGGGTACGACGCGGAGTTTCTGGCCGCCTGCCGGGCCGAGTTGACGCTGTCGCCGGCGGAGGTGGCCGCGGGGCGGGTGGTCGTCGCGGAGGTGGACGGGACGGTGGCCGGGTTCTACACGGTGGACGGGGCGCCACCCGACGGTGAGTTGGGCAACCTGTGGGTGGATCCGCGGGCGATCGGCACCGGGCTCGGGCGGCGGCTGTGGCGGCACGCGGTGGGCACGGCAAGGGCGGCGGGGTTCACGGCGCTGCGCATCGAGGCGGATCCGCACGCGGAGGGGTTCTACCTGGCCATGGGGGCGCGGCGGGTCGGGCAGAGCCGGTCGGCGTCGATTCCCGGGCGGCGCCTGCCGCTGCTGCGCTTTACGGTGTCCTGAGGTCTCGGGAACCTGGGGGGTGACTCGTGCCTCTTGGAAGACGTGGGGTTGGCCGATCAGGAGTGGTTCGCGGCGCTGTACCAGTCGTGCTACCGGCGGTTGGTGCTGGCGACGTACGCGCTGACCAACGACCTCGGTGAGGCGGAGGAGATCACCCAGGAGGCGTTCGCGCTGGCCTACGGGCGGATGGCGCGGGTGGCGGCGGCCGACCAGCCCGAGGCGTGGATCCGTACCGTCGCGGTCAACCTGGCAAGGCGGCGCGGCCGGCGGCGGGCGATGCTGGACCGGCTCCTGCGCCGTGACCATCCCGAAGTCCTCGCGCCGGCCGGATCCGACGAGCGCCTCGACGTGCACCGGGCCATCCGGGCGCTGCGCTCCGAGCAGCGCGCCGTCGTGGTGCTGCACTACCTCGCCGATCTCCCGGTCGACGAGGTTGCGTCGCTTTTGGACATTCCTATTGGGACGGTGAAGTCCCGGCTGTCCCGGGCAAGGGCCGCGCTGGCCGCCGCGCTCGGCACCCCCGCGGAGGTGGACCATGCCTGATCTTGACGGTGAGCTCGGGCGACTCCGGGACAGGTTGTACGAGTCGGTGTCCCAGCCCGGTTTCCCCGAGGTGGCCCGGCGGTCCCGGCAGCGGATCTCCCGGCGGCGCCGGCAACTCGGCGCCGCGGCCGTCGTGCTGCTGATCGGCGCCGCCATTCCCCTGCTGCGCATCACCACCGAGCCGCCGTCCGGCGGGGGCGGGGGCGCGGCGTCGGTGGCCGGGGATGCCCCCAGCGGGGAGTACGTGGGTGACATCGACTTCGTCGACGACACCACCGGGTACGCGATCCGCCATTACTGCCAGCAGAACGGTCATTGCTCGGCGACCCTGCTGTTCACCGGGGGCTTCGAGCCCTGGGCGGTCAACCAGCTGCCGGCGAGCCTGCGGGACCGATCCGGCGGGTTGGGGTTGCAGGTACTCGGACCCCGCCGGCTCGTCGTCTACGAGCGCGCTGCCGGGGCGGGCGGAAAGCGTTGGTACAGCGGCGACAACGGACGGTCGTGGCAGGAGGTGCCGACCACCGTCGAGGACAGCGTCGACACCATCCGGCCCGGCACGGTCCTCGACGACGTGTGCGACACGGCGGACTGCGGCAGGACCAGCGTCGTGGTCACCCTGCCCTACTCCGGCCGGCTGGCCCGCCTCACCAGCCAGCCGCCGCTGGACCGGATGGTCCTCGACCGGGTCTCGGCCGCGGTCGACGGCAGCTGGTGGGTGTCCGGGCTCGTTCCGGACGCCGGGCGCTGGGCACTCGCGGTGAGCCGGGACGCCGGCCGCTCGTGGTCGGACACCGAGCTGCCCGACCACGAGGGCGAACCGTTCGCCGAGGTGCGGGTCTCCGTCGGGCCGGACGCCGTGTACGCCGTGGGTGTGGGCCGCGTGGGACCCGAGGACGAGGACGGGCTGATCGCGATATTCCGCAGCGCGGACGGCGGACGGAGCTGGGCGCAGACCTGGCGGGCCGACGGCGTCAGGTATCCGCGCACGATTGGGGGTGCCGCCGTCGCTGCGGCCGATGGGAGCCTGACCGTCTACTCGGCGGCCGGGGTGCCCTACGCCAGCAGCGACGGCGGCCGGTCGTTTACGCCGATCACGCCGGCGGGACCCACGGAGCACGCCTTCGCGCCGCGGTGGACCCGCGGTGGCTACCTGGCCGCGAAGGGCGCACCGCTGAGCATCGCGTACCGCCAGTCCCGTGACGGGGTGAGCTGGCGGGAGTTCGCCGTGCAGTGATCAGTGGTGCACCGGGTAGGGGCGGAACTCGCCGACCTGGTGGACCGCGGGCGGGCGGCCGTCGAGCGCGCGGCGCACCGCGTCCAGCACGCCGGCGGCGATCTCGGCGTGGGTCAGCCAGCGGGTGCGGCCGTTCTGCATGACGAAGCCGAGCACCACCTGCTGCGTCGGGTGATCCTCGAGCACCGGGTCCGGGCACCCGCCGAGCAACGGGTTGGCCGACGAGCTGCCGTGCACCTCCACCACGGGCGCGCCGGCCGCGAGCAGCGGGCCCACCGCGCGCAGCACCGACGGCCGCGCCGGCCCGTACACCCAGGCGACGAGCAGGTCGGCCTTGCCGCCGAGGGCCCGCTCCGCCCCGTCGGCCAGCCCCTTCGGATCCGACCAGTTGGCCTCCACCCACAGCGCCCGTGCGCTCCCCGCGCTGCCGGCCGGCGTGGGGATCGGGGCGTACCGCCGGCTGGGCAGCACGACGTGCCAGCCCTCGGCGAGCAGGGCCGCCGCGCACCCGGCCAACATCCCGGTACCGCCGATGACCAGGGCCCGCCGGGTCATGCACCCCTCCCTCGCTGCAGGTTCGGTGGCGCAAGGTTACCGCCGCGGGCACGAGGATGGCTCAGCCGTGCGTGGCGCGGCGCTCGGTGAGGCTGAACCAGTTGCCGGAGTCGTCGCGGAACACGGCCTCGATGCCGTACGGGCGCTCGGCGGGCTCGGACAGGAAGACCACCCCGCGCTCGGACAGCTCGCGGAAGGTCTTGTGGCAGTCGTCGGTCTCGAACGCGCCGGCGCCGAGCGCGCCCTTGGCCACCAGGGCCCGAACCTGGGCGGCGGTCTCCTCGTCGTGACCCATCCGGCAGTCGGCCAGGATGATCTCGATCTCCGGCTGGTCGGGCGGCCCGACGGTCAGCCAGCGGAAGCCCTGCCCGGCGCCCTCGAACCCCTCCCCCATGCTGACGTCGGCGCGCACCTCGAAGCCGAGCTTGTCGGTGTAGAACCGCTTCGCCGAGTCCTGGTCCAGCACGTACAGGCAGTTGTGCGACATCTTGGTGATCATGGCTCGACCCTAGGAGGCCGGCGCGGACCCGGACTTGTCCGGGATTGCTGGCCGTCCCCAGGCCATCAGGAAGCACCCGGGCACCGGCGGCCGCCCGCCGTTGTGGATCACGGTGCGCCGGTAGACCGACGGCGTGCAGCCGACCAGCTCGGTGAACCTGCGGATGAACGAGCTCAGGCTGGTGAACCCGACCAGCATGCACACCTCGGTGACCGTGAGGTTGACCGACGACAGGAGATCCTTGGCCCGCTCCACCCGCCGGCGCGACAGGTAGGCGCCCGGGGTCTCGCCGAACGCCACGCGAAACTCGCGCGCGAAGTGGTACCGGGAGAACCCGGCCGCCGCGGCCATCGCGTCGAGGTCGAGCGGCTCGGCGAACCGGGCGTCCATCAGGTCGCGGGCCCGGCGCAGGTGCACGATCACCCGCGCGGACGGCGGCGCCGGCCTAATGCGCCGCGTCATTCCAGCTTCGGCCGAAGCCCACCGAAACGTCGAGCGGGACGTCGAGGTGGTAGGCGCTGCCCATTCCCTTGCGTACCAAGGCTTCTACCCGCTCGCGCTCGCCGTGGGCGACCTCGAGGACGAGCTCGTCGTGCACCTGCAGGAGCATCCGGCTGCGCAGGCCGCCCTCCTTGAGCGCGCGGTGCACGGCGAGCATGGCCACCTTGATGATGTCCGCGGCGCTGCCCTGGATCGGGGCGTTGAGCGCCATCCGCTCGGCCATCTCCCGACGCTGGCGGTTGTCCGACAGCAGGTCGGGCAGGTAGCGGCGCCGGCCGAAGATCGTCTCGGTGTAGCCGTCCTTGCGGGCCTGCGCCACCACCGACTGCAGGTAGTCGCGGACGCCGCCGAACGTGGCGAAGTACTCGTCCATCAGCCTGCGCGCCTCCTCGGTGGAGACCCGCAGCTGCTGGGACAGGCCGAACGCGGACAGCCCGTACGCCAGGCCGTAGTTCATCGCCTTGATCTTGGCCCGCTGGGCGCCGGTGACCTCGGTCGGGTCGCAGGAGAACACCCTGGCGGCCGTCGCGGCGTGGAAGTCGAAGCCGGAGTTGAACGCCTCGATGAGCGCGGCGTCGCCGGACAGGTGCGCCATGATCCGCATCTCGATCTGGCTGTAGTCGGCGGTCATCAGCTCGGCGTAGCCGTCGCCGACGATGAACGTGTCGCGGATCGTGCGGCCCTCGTCGGTGCGGATCGGGACGTTCTGCAGGTTCGGCTCGGTGGACGACAGCCGGCCGGTGGCGGCGATGGTCTGGCTGTAGGTGGTGTGGATGCGCCCGTCGTCGGCCACCGACTTGATCAGACCCTCGACGGTGATCTTGAGCCGGGTGGCGTCCCGGTGCTCGAGCAGGTGCGCGAGGAACGGGTGCTCGGTGGCGGCGTACAGGTTGGTCAGCGCGTCGGCGTCGGTGGTGTAGCCGGTCTTGGTGCGCTTGGTCTTGGGCATGCCCAGCTCGTCGAACAGCACGGTCTGCAGCTGCTTGGGCGAGCCGAGGTTGATCTCCTTGCCGATGATCGCGAAGGCCTCCTGCTCGGCCTGCTTCACCCTGGCGGCGAAGTGCGCGTCCAGCGAGGTGAGCAGCTCGACGTCGACGGCGATCCCGGCGGCCTCGACCTCGGCGAGCACCTCGAGCAGCGGCAGCTCGATCTCGGCGAGCAGCTTGGCCTGGCCGAGCCGGACCAGCTCGGCGTCCAGCGCGTCGGCCAGCTCGGCGATGGCCCGTGCCTTGAGGATCTCGCCGGAGGCCAGCTGGGCGTCGTCGCCCTCCACGCCGTCGAGCAGGGACAGCTGGCGCTCCTCGGGCTGCTCCTCCACCCGCAGCTCCCGCTTGAGGTAGCGCAGCACGAGGTCGTCCAGGCTGAACGAGCGCTGGCCCGGCCGCACCAGGTAGGCGGCCAGCTGGGTGTCGGTGACCAGGCCCTGCATGGTCCAGCCGCGGTGCCGGACCGCGTGCAGCGAGCGCTTGACGTCGTAGGCCAGCTTGGGCGCCTTGGGGTCGGCCAGCCAGTCGACCAGGGCCCGCTCGTCGGCCTCGGCGAGCTGCCCGACGTCGATGAACACGCCGCCGCCGTCGATGCCGGCGATGGCCACCGTGCGCAGCTCCACCGCCTCGCTGGCCACCCCGACCGGGGTGTACCGGAAGCACACGCCGAGCCGTCGGCCCTTGCGCTCGGCCAGCCACGCGGCCAGCTCGCCCGGCTGCAGCATCCCGCCGGTGACCTCGAAGCCCTCCTCGGCCTCCGGCTCGACGCTGGTGTGCTCGGTGAACAGCCGCTCGCGCAGCACCCGGAACTCCAGCTCGTCGAACAGGCTGTGCACGGCCTCGCGGTTCCACGGCTTGTGCGCGAGGTCGTTGGGCCCGACGTCCAGCGGCACGTCCTTGACCAGCTCGGTGAGCTGCCGGTTGAGCAGCACGTTGGACAGGTTCTCGCGCAGCGCGTCGCCGACCTTGCCCTTGACCTGGTCCACCTTGTCGACCAGCGCACCGAGCGAGCCGAACTGCTGCAGCCACTTGGCGATGGTCTTCTCGCCGACCCCGGGGATCTTGGGCAGGTTGTCCGACGGGTCGCCGCGCAACGCCGCGAAGTCCGGGTACTGCGCCGGCGTGACCCCGTACTTCTCCAGCACGGTGTCCGGGTCCAGACGCCACACCTCCGACACGCCCCGGCTGGGGTACAGCAGGGTGACCCGGTCGTTGACCAGCTGGATGACGTCGCGGTCACCGCTGCAGATGAGCACCTCGAAGTCGTCGGCGAGGGCCTGCGTGGTGAGCGTGGCGATGAGGTCGTCGGCCTCGTAGTTGTCCACCGCGAGGAACGGGATGCACAGCGCCCGCAGCACCTCCTCGATCAGGCTGACCTGGCCCTTGAACTCGTCCGGCGTGCTGCCGCGGGTGGCCTTGTAGTCGGCGTAGGCCTCGTTGCGGAAGGTCTTGCGGGAGACGTCGAAGCAGACCGCGATGTGCGTCGGCTTCTCGTCGCGCAGCAGGTTGATCAGCATCGAGGTGAAGCCGTAGACGGCGTTGGTGTGCTGGCCGGTCTGGGTGGCGAAGTTCTCCTTCGGCAACGCGTAGAAGGCCCGGTAGGCCATCGAGTGGCCGTCGATGAGCAGCAGTCGGCGTTGATCGGTCCTGGTCCCGGCCGTGGCAGTCACGATGCGAGTCTAGGGTGGGACACCGACACATCTGGAGGCGGTTGGGAGCGACAATGCGAAGCCTGCTCGCGACCGCCGACCGGGTGCGGGTGTCCCGCAAAACACTGTGGAGGACCTGTGACCGCCGAACCGCCCGAGATCCCGCCCGAGATCGCCGAGCAGTTGCTGATCACGAGGATGGGCATCGAGATCACGGAGTGGAGCCCGGAGCGGGTGGTCGGCACCATGCCGGTGAAGGGCAACCTGCAGCACTACGGCCTGCTGCACGGCGGCGCCAACGCGGTGCTCGCCGAGACCCTCGGCTCGATGTGCGCCGCGGCCAACGCCGGCTGGGACAAGGCGGTCCTCGGTCTCGAGCTGTCCTGCACACACCACCGCTCGGCCACCGAGGGCACGGTCACCGGGGTGAGCACGCCGCTGCACACCGGGCGCACCACGGCCACCATGGACATCGTGATCACCGACGAGCGCGGGCGGCGCACCTGCACCGCCCGGCTGACCTGCCTGATCCGGGAGCGCCGGTGAACCTCGTGCGCGGGGGCGCCGCCGCCGTGCTCGCGGTCGCGATGCTCGCCGCGTGCACCCCGGCCGCCACCGACGCCGGCCCGCCCTCCTCGACGTCGGCCACCTATCCGCTGGATCCCCGGCCGGTCCGCCCGGACGAGATCCCGCTACGGTTACCGCCGGTCGTCGAGGGTGACACGTCGTTCACCCTGATCGGGCTCACCAAGGGGATCTCCAGCCTGGTCGGCAGCCACGCGGAATGGAACGCCAAGGGCCAGTACTACCGCATCCGGCTGGTCATCACGAACGTTGGGCGCAGCAGCGTCCCGTTCGACACCGCCCGGCAGCTGCTCGTGCTGTCCAACGGGTCGACCGTCGCACCCGACCCCCAGGCCATGCTGATCAAGCGGCAGCCCGGCCAGTTCGACCTCGGCGCGGCCGTCCGGGTCGAGTTCGATCTCTACTACGACATCGCCAAGGACGCCACTCCCACCGCGCTGCGCGTGTTCGGCGGCCCCACCCTGACCGACGGCAACGACGAGCAGGGCACCGACATCCCGTTGAGCTAGCTGACGCCCAGGTCGCCGCCCAGGTAGGCGGCCCGGACCTCCGGATCGTGCAGCAGCTCGCTGGCCGCGGCGGACTTGAAGATCCGGCCGGTCTCCAGCACGTAGGCGCGGTGGGCGAGCTGCAGGGCCTGGTGGGCGTTCTGCTCTACCAGCAGCACCGTGGTGCCCCGCGAGTTGATCTCCTTGATGATCTCGAAGATCTGCGCGACCAGCATCGGCGCCAGGCCCATCGACGGCTCGTCGAGCAGCAGCACCTTGGGGTTGGTCATCAGCGCCCGGCCGATGGTGAGCATCTGCTGCTCGCCGCCGGACATGGTGCCGCCGTACTGGGACTTGCGCTCGGCCAGCCGCGGGAACAGCTCGTAGACCGTGGCCAGCTCCCGGCTCACGCTGCCCTTGCGCGCGTAGGCGCCCATGAGCAGGTTCTCCTGGACCGTCATGCCCGGGAAGATGCCCCGGCCCTCCGGCGCCTGGCCGATGCCGAGCCGGACCCGCTTGTGCCCGGCCAGCTTGGAGATGTCCTGCCCGTCGAACACGATCTGCCCGCCGGACAGCGGGCGCAGGCCGGAGATCGTCTTGAGCGTGGTCGACTTGCCGGCGCCGTTGGCGCCGATCAGCGCGACGATCTCGCCGTCGGCGACGTCGAGGCTGATCCCCTTCAGCGCCGCGATCTTGCCGTAGTGGACGTGGATGTCCCTGACCTCAAGAAGCATCGGCCTCGGCTCCCAGGTACGCCTCGATGACCTTCGGGTTCTGCTGCACCTCGCGCGGGGTGCCCTCCGCGATCAGCTGGCCGAAGTCGAGCACGGCGATCCGGTCGCTGATGTGCATCACCAGGCCCATGTCGTGCTCGATCAGCAGCACCGTCCGGCCGAGGTCCCGGATCTGCCGGATCAGCTCCTGCAGCGACTGCTTCTCCGCCGGGTTCATCCCGGCCGCCGGCTCGTCGAGCAGCAACAGCTTCGGGTTGGTCGCCAGTGCCCTGGCGATCTCCAGCCGCCGCTGGTCGCCGTACGGCAGGTTCTTCGCCGTCTCGTCCGCGCGGTGGGCGATGCCGATGAACTCCAGCAGCTCCATGGCGCGCTCGCGACCGTGCCGCTCCTCGCGGTAGTGCCAGGGCAGCCCGAGCGTCGCGCCGATCGCGCCGGTGCGGTGGTGCGCGTCCGCGCCGACCATGACGTTCTCCAGCGCGGACATGTTGTGGAACAGCCGGATGTTCTGGAACGTCCTGGCGATCCCGCCCTTGGTCACCTTGAAGCGCTTCATGCCGTCGATACGGCGTCCGGCGAAGCGCACCTGGCCGGAGGTGGGCTTGTACACGCCGGTGACCACGTTGAACACTGTCGTCTTGCCGGCGCCGTTCGGCCCGATCAGCGCGAAGATCTCGCCCTCGCGCACGGTGATGTTGACCTCGCGCAGGGCGACCACGCCGCCGAACTGCATCGTGAGGTCCGCCAGCTCGAGCATGACGGGAGCGTCGGCCGGGTCGGTCATCGTGACACCTCCACCGAGGAATCCGTTGTGGGACCGGCCACTTCGGCGCCCATCGAGCCCATGCCGCCCGTTCCCTCGGCCAGCTCGGCCTTGCGCCGTCGCGACGGCAGCAGGCCCTCCGGTCGAATCGCCATGAGCAGCACCAGAACGCCGCCGAAGAACAGGATCCGGTACTCCTGCAGCTCGCGGAAGCGCTCGGGCAGCCAGGCGATCAGGAACGCGCCGAGCATCACGCCCGGCAGGTTGCCGGAACCACCCAGCACCACCGCGACCAGGATGGTGGCGGACAGGATGAACGGGAAGTTGGGCGGCGCGATGAACACCGCCTTGCTCGCGTAGAGCACGCCGGCGAAGCCACCGATCATAGCGCCGATGAAGAACGCCAGCAGCTTGAACTTGAACGTCGGCACGCCCATCAGCTCGGCGGCGTCCTCGTCCTCCCGGATCGCCGCCCAGGCCCGGCCGACCCGGCTCTTCTCCAGCCGCCGCGCGAAGATGATCACGATCACGATCGCCGCGAGGATCATGTAGTAGTACGGGGCGGGATCGAACGAGAACTCGGTGCCGAACATCGGCGGCGGGTGCGGGATGTTGGTGATCCCCCGCGATCCGCCGATCTCGTCGGTGTTGTCCGCGGTGATCCGGACGATCTCACCGAAGCCGAGCGTGACGATGGCCAGGTAGTCGCCCCGCAGCCGCAGGGTCGGCGCGCCGAGGATCACGCCGGAGATGGCGGTCAGGACGATGCCCATGACCAGCGTCGCCCAGAAGTTCCAGCCGTGCTTGGTGCCGAGGTAGGCCAGCGAGTAGGCGCCGATCGCGAAGAACGCCACGTATCCGAGGTCGAGCAGCCCCGCCTGCCCGACCACCACGTTCAACCCGATGGCCATCAGGATGTACACGCCGACCGGGAAGATCAGCACGGTGGTCCAGTCCGCGCCCGGCGACATGAACGAGCCGATCCACGGCGCCGGAAGGATCAGCGCGAAGACGATCAGTCCGATGTAGACGATCCAGCGCTGCCACCCCGACGCGCCGGCCCACCAGTCCCGGACGCGGTCGGTGGAGCCACCGATCCTTCGACGAAGCGAGATTCCGTTGTTGCTCACGTTGTCGCCGCCCTTCATGCGCGCGCCCGTTGCAGGGACTCACCGAGCAGGCCGGTCGGGCGGAACATCAGCACGACCACCAGGACGATGAACGCGGTGACGTCCTTCATGGACGAACCGACGAATATCGCTCCCCAGTTCTCGATCAGGCCCAGCGCGAACCCGCCGAGCAGCGCCCCGCGGAGGTTGCCGATACCGCCGAGCACCGCCGCGGTGAACGCCTTGATGCCCAGGATGAACCCGATGTTGTACTGGGTGTTCTCGAACTCCATCACGTACAGCATTGCCGCGACACCGGCCATCGCCCCGCCGAGCAGGAACGTCACCCGCACGATCGTGTCGATGCTGACGCCCATCAGCACCGCGGCCTCCGGATCCTGTGCCGTGGCCCGGATCCCGCGACCGATCTTGGTGCGGCTGACGATGAGGTCGAGGATGACCATCATCGCCAGCGCCGCCAGGATGATGATCACGTGGTCGTTGGAGACGTCGGCGTTGCCGATGTTGAACAGGTGCTCCCGCTCGAGGATCCGCGGCACCGGGGTGTTGTTGCGGCCAGGGCTGTCGAAGACCTCGGGAATGATCACGAGGGCGAACAGTTCCTGGAGGAACAGCGACGCGCCGATCGCCGAGATGAGCGCCGCCAGCCGGGACGCCCCCTTGCGGCGCAGCGGCCGGTAGGCCACCTGCTCCAAGAGAACGGCGGCACCTCCGGATGCCGCCATCGACACGACCATCATCAGCAGGATCAGTCCGATGAGGGCGAACCCGCCCACCGGCGCGGAGATTCCCATCGTCATCAGCACGAACAGCGACGCGAACGTGCCGATCATGAAGATTTCCGAGTGCGCGAAGTTGATCAACCGCAGCACGCCGTAGACCATCGTGTAGCCGAGCGCGATCAGCGCGAAGATCGCGCCGACGCGGAGTCCGTCCACGGTGCTCTGCAGGAACTGGAGGCGCAGATCATCAAGCATGGTGAATTGGCAGCCTTATCAACGGGGGGCAACGGGGGCGAGTGTGTCGCCACAGTGGTGGGAGCGGGAGCGCTGTGCACGCTCCCGCTCCCCCGCCTTCGTATGGCCGAAGTCCTCAGCCCTCGAGCTTGGCCTCCTCGGCCGGGCCGAGCAGCTTCACGGCGCCGTTCTTCACCTGGTAGATGAAGATCGCGTTGGCCTCGGGCTCGCCGTTGTCCTTGAACTTGACCGGCTTGGAGATGCCCTCGAAGCTCACCGTCTTGATGAAGTCGTTGATCGCCGTGCCGTCGGTCTTGCCCGCCTCGGCCGCCTTGATGAACACGGTCGCGGCGTCGTAGCCCTCGGTCGAGTAGATCGCCGGGTCCACGTTGTACTTCGCCTTGTACTTGTCGAAGAACGACTTCAGCTCACCGGTGGCGTCGCTGCCGGGGATGCTGCACGGGCAGCCGACGACGGCGCCCTCGGCGGCCGGCTTGCCGGCGGCGGTGACGAGCTGGTTGTCCAGCGAGCCGTCGCCGGAGGCCACCGGCGCGGTCACGCCGCCGTCACGCAGCTGCTTGAGCAGCTTGCCGAGCTGGGCGTAGTAACCGCCGTAGAAGATGACGTCTGGGTTGGCGGCCTTCACCTTGCCCACGGTGGACGAGTAGTCCGAGGCGTTCTGCGAGAACTTGTCGGTCTGGGTCGTGACACCCTTGCTGGTGAAGGTCTGGTTCACGGTGTCGGCGATGCCGACGCTGTACTCCTGGTCGTCACTGATCACGAACGCCGTCTTCGGGCTCTTGGCCTTGATCAGGAAGTTGGCGATGCCGGGACCCTGGTCGGCGTCGTTGGCCACCACGCGGTGCCAGTACTTCCAGCCGTTCTGCGCCAGACCCGGGTTCGTGGCCGACGGCGACACGCTCGGGATCTTGCCCTCCTCGAGCTGGGCACCGACCGCCTTGGACTCACCGGAGAAGGCCGGCCCGATCAGGCCGACGATCTTGTCCTGGCCGATGGCCTTCTGCACCAGGGAGGTGGCCTGCTCCGGCTTGCCCTGGGAGTCGTACTCGACGAGCTCGATCTTGACCTGCGGGTTCTTGGCGTTGTACTCCTCGATGGCCAGCTTCGCCCCGTTGCGGGGCGGGATCACGATCGCGGAGTTCTCACCGGTCAGGTCGCCCATGAAGCCGATCTTGATGGTGGTAGCGCCGCCACCCCCACCACCGCCACCGCCGGAATTGTTGTTGCTCGAACCGGCACAGGCGGCGAGAGTGAGAGTCAACGCCATGCCGGCGGCGAGCACGCCGCCTAGGCGAGCGATCTTGGGCCGCAACGTTCCCATCCTTTCCATCACACCTTGGTTGTCAGGTGCACGGCAGTACACGGACGAGTAAGGTACCCGCCCGAGGATTTGCCCGGTCTACAGCGGTGCCGTACGGGTGTCGACACGCCCCGCACCAGTGTTACCCGTTCGTTACCGTGCCTGCTGTCAACTGACATACTGGGGTTTCTCCCCTGCGTGGTCCGCGCCCCGAGCGCGTCACGGGCACGGCCAGACGTCGGTGACCGTAGGTCGTGAGCCCGCCCGAGTCCCGGCTCGTGACCACACTGCAACGAAACTGAACGGGTCTGTCCGCATGCCGGACGCACGGCGCGGCGCTCAGCCGAGGTTCTCGACCACGGCCTCGGCCACGGCCTTCATGGTCGTCCGCCGGTCCATCGCGGTGCGCTGGATCCACCGGAACGCCTCCGGCTCGGTCAGCCCCTGCTTGGTCATCAGCAGGCCCTTGGCCCGCTCGATGAGCTTGCGGGTCTCAAGGCGCTCGGTCAGCCCCGCGACCTCGGTCTCCAAGGCCTGCAGCTCGGCGAACCGGCTGACCGCCAGCTCGATCGCCGGCACCAGGTCATGCTTGGCGAACGGCTTGACCAGGTAGGCCATCGCCCCCGCGTCCCGGGCCCGCTCCACCAGGTCACGCTGGCTGAACGCGGTCAGTATCACCACCGGCGCGATCCGCTTCCCGGCGATCTGCGAGGCCGCGTCGATCCCGTCCACCTTCGGCATCTTCACGTCAAGGATCACCAGGTCCGGCCGCAACTCGTGGGCCAGCCGGACGGCCTCCTCGCCATCGGCCGCCTCCCCCGCCACCGCATACCCTTCCTCGCGGAGCATCTCCACCAGGTCGAGCCGGATCAGCGCCTCGTCCTCGGCGACGAGCACGCTGCGTTGCACAGCCTCGGTAGCCTGCTCGGTCACCGGGGACCTCCCTCGTATCGTGGGTTTTTCGCCGACCCCGGAGCCTACCGGCCGCTCCCCACCAGGTCCGCCGGGCAAGACGTGATCACGCCAACACCCCGGCACCCCCCACCCCTTATCCCGTACAGTCACCCACAGACAGTCACCACCCCAGCCCCCGTAGCCCAACCGGCAGAGGCAACGGACTCAAAACCCGTCCAGTGTGCGTTCGAATCGCACCGGGGGCACTCGCTCGTGCGGACGTATGTCCGCGGACAGCGCGGACCAGACTCGCTCGGGTGTCTTCTGGGGGCCAAGCCCCCAGACC
>NZ_DASZCQ010000125.1:0-12696 GCF_035942955.1 Actinophytocola sp.
CCCGATGGGCGCGCCCTGGTGCCGCCCGAGGCTCACTGTCAAGGGCCGCGGCCCCCGCCACTGCGAACCCACCGACCACCGCCGCGGTCGCGCAGCGATTGCGGCAAACCCACCAACCACCCCACCCCGCCCCGCGATCGCGGAGCGACGCCGAAGGCGCCCTTGACAGTGAGAGGCGGCGCCACACAATGCGCGCCGCCGCACACTTTCCACCCGGCCGAAGCAAACCCAAGGCCCGCACCGCGCGCGCCACGCCCGCACCGCGCCACGCCGCACCGCGCGCACCATGGGCGGCCCGCCCGGCCACGCCCCAGCCGGGCGGGCCGCCCCGTTCCTCCGTGCTACTGACCCCGGCTCGTCGGGTCGACCCGGGCGAACGTGAGCAGGTCGGTCATGGTGAAGTCGCTGCCGACCGGCTGGTTCGGGTCGCGGCGCGGCAGGGTCGGCCGCCAGTTCGGGTTGGTGGCCAGGTACGACGTGGGGTCGAGCTGCAGCAGCCCGATGAAGACCTCGCCCACGATCCTGGCGCCGACCCCGGCCAGCCGCTGGCCGCCGGCAAGGAGCTCGGCCTCCTTGAGGATGTAGTACCACAGCGGGGTGCTGCTCGGCAGGCCGTGCGCGAACTGCTGCAGCTCCGGGAAGTTTTGCGCCCACAGCGGCTGGATGCCCATCGCCTGGGCGATGGCCTGGCCGCTGGGGATCGACCAGGTGATGTGGCGCAGGAGGTTGCGTTGCGCCAGCGAGGTCGGCGCGTCCCGGCTGGGGATCGCCGCCAGCGGCAGGTTGAACAGCGGGGTGGAGATCTTGGTGTCGATCCGCTTGGCGTTGCGGACGTGCTGGGTCTGGTCCCCGCCGAAGTCGAAGAACGTCTGCCAGCCGATGAACCGGCGCCGGGCCCGCGCGCCGCCGCGCAGGTCGACCGGGTCGGCCTGGCCCTCGCCGGCCGGGTCGAAGATGAACCCGAAGAAGGCCGGGGCGCCGGTCGCCGGGTTGCCGCCGGGGTCGCCCTGGAGGTTGGCCCGGTAGGAGGGCCGGACCATGCTGTGCCCGAACCGGTAGCAGGCGCCCTGGAACTCGACCGGGATGAACTGCTGGCCGGCCGCCGGGCGGTAGATTCGCCGGCCGTTGCGCAGGATGTCGTCGACCACCGCCTGGCCGATCATCGCCGGCAGGAACTGGTGCACGACGATCCACTGGTAGTGCCAGCGGACCAGCTGCTGCGCGGCGGCGAACACGTTGGTCTGCCCCTGCCCGCGCAGGCGGTCGACCACGCGGTTGTGGAACAGCAGGAACGCCGCGTGCATGCCGGCGATCATCAGGTTCTCGTCGTTGCGCGGGTCGGCGATGATCGCCGTGCCGTTCGACTGCCGCGGCAGGTCCTCGAACAGGCCGCCGCTGTCCACCCGGAACTTGTCCCGGTCGGCCGAGTTGTAGAGCTGCGGGTCGACGGCCGGCCCGCGACCGTAGACCGAGTCGAGGTCCAGCGCCGGGGTCCGGGTGTTCGGCGAGTTCTCCGGCGCGGTCACCACGCCGAGCGGCGAGGTCTGGTCGAAGGTCACGTCGTGGTCGATGAACTGGCCGAGGAACGTCATGCCCGCGGTGTGCGCGGGGTTGTCCAGGTTGTTCGGGGACAGCCCCGGTTCGGTGATCAGCCGGACCGGCCCCACCTCCAGCGGGTCCCTGGCGTCGATGACCCCGCCGCGCTGCCCCATCGCCATCAGCGCCGGACGCAGACCGGACGCGTTGAAGTCGGCGAAGCCCGGCAGCGCGAAGATCCTGCCGAACCGGTCGGGGCTGGTGGCCAGGCCGCCGGCGGCATCGGTGATGACATTCGCCAAGGCCTCGGCGGGGGCCAGCGCCACCGCGCCGGCGCTCGCCGTCAGTCCGGCCAGGAAACCTCGGCGGCTCAATGCATTCTCAGTTTTGCCGGTTGTGGACATCAGTGCCGACCTCCTCGTCGACATGAGGGGTGACCGGAAATTTGGAACCAGTCAATTGTGTGGATCACCCGGCTATCGCATCAACCGGACTTATGGGTGCGCTAGATACCAGTTTCCACTAGTGGAGAGCCGTCAAGGCGCATTGAGACACGCCAAATACGGCTCTCGTCGAATATGAATGAGAGCCGTATTTGGCGGCGTATTTTGTTAGACCACCGTGCAGGCGGCGCCGTTGAGCGTGAACGCGGTCGGCTCCGGGTTGGACCCGGTGTGGGTGCCGTTGAACCCGATCCCGACCGAGGTGTTCGGGTTGATGGTGCGGTTCCAGTCCACCGGGGTGGCGGTGACGTTGGCGCTACCCGCCGCCTGGGTCCAGGTGGCGTTCCAACCCTGGCTCACCCGCTGGCCGGAGGCGAAGCTGAACGCAAGCGTCCAGCCGTTGACCGCCGCCGTGCCGGTGTTGGTGATCGTCAGGTTGGCGGTGAACCCGTCGGAACCCGTGCCCCAGTTGTTGGCGCTGTAGGCCACCTGGCAGGGGCCGGTGCCACCGCCACCTTCCTGGGTGGTGAACGTGGCCGTCCCCGACGGGTTGGACAGGTTGCCGGCGCCGTCCCGGGCCCGCACGACGACCGTGTACTGGGTTGCCGGCGTCAGGTTGGTCAACGCCGCCGAGTTCGTCGTCGTCTGGGTGAGCAACGTGTCCGTCGTGCCCTGCCGCCGGTAGACGTTGTACCCGGCGAGCCCGCTGCCGCCGGTGTCGGTCGACGCCGTCCAGGACAGGCTGGCGCTGTTCGACGTCACCCCGGAGACCGTCGGTGTGCCGGGCGTCGTCGGGGGTGTGGTGTCGCCGCCGCCACCGGGACCCAATGCGTCATGGACCGCGGTGTACGCCGGCTTCGGATTGTAGTTGTTGTCGTACAGCAGGGCGCAGCACTCGTTGGGGAAGGTGCCCGGCACCCAGGAGAACTTGTCGGTGAAGCCCCAGAACGTGATCTGGTTGCACCGTGCGCCGACGCCCAGGCACGCCTGGACCATCTGACGGAAGTAGGTGGCCTGCGTGTTGCGCTTGGTGGCGTCCTCCGGGTTCGGCATGCGCACGTCCAGTTCGGTGATCTTCACGTTCAGACCGAGGTTGGCGAACCGCTGGAAGTTCGCCTGAACCTGGCTGGGGAAGCTGAACTGGATGGCCAGGTGGCCCTGGAAGCCGACGCAGTCGATCGGCACGCCGCGCTGGAGCAGCCGTTGCACCAGGGCGAACATGCCGTTGCTCTTGGCGCCCATGCCGTCGGTGTTGAAGTCGTTGATGCACAGCTCGGCGTCCGGGTCGGCGGCGTTGGCAGCCTGGAACGCCCGGTCGATGTACTGCTCACCGACGCCGGAGTTGTTGAGCCAGAACGACTGCCGCAGCGAGCCGTCCTCGTTCAGCGCCTCGTTGACCACGTCCCACGACCGGACGCTGTTCTCGTAGCGGTTGACCACCGTGGTGATGTGGTTGTTCATGGCGTTCAACATGGCCGTGCCCGAAAGGCCCTGCACCCAGCCGGGGGTCTGGCTGTGCCACACCAGCGTGTGGCCGTGGATCTGCTGGTTGTTGGCCTGCGCCGCGGCCACGACCTGGTCGGCGCCACCGAAGGTGAACTGGTTCGGGTTCGGCTCGGTGGACTCCCACTTCATCGCGTTCTCGGCGGTGACGATGTTGAACTCGCGGGCGCCGACGGTGCGGTACATCGCGTCGCTGCCCTGCGCTTCGAGGCCGAGCGCGTAGCCGATGAACCGGCTGCCGGCGTGGTTACGGAGGGGGTCGGCCTGCGCGGGGCCCGAGAGAACGACGAGACCGAGCATGCTGAGCAACGCGCAAATTGCCGCAGCGAGCAATTTCCTTCTCATGAAGCCACCTAATCTGTTCTTGAGGAGAGAGATGGCTTTGCCCGTCCGCTCGAGCGCCGAACTCGAGCGGACGGGTCATGAGCAGCCATCCCTAACCGGTTGTGCACTGGGTGTTGTTCACGGTGAAACTCGTTGGCGGTGGGTTGCTGCCGGCCCACGTGCCGCTGAACCCGATCTGGACCGAGGTGCCGGCCGAGATCGTCCTGTTGAAGTCCACATTGGTCGCCGTCACATTGGCGCTACCGGCTGGCTGGTTCCAGTTCGCACTCCATCCGTTGGTGATTCGTTGGCTACTCGGGAAGGTGAACGCCAGCGTCCACCCATTGATCGCGGTGCTGCCCGTGTTGGCAATCGTGACGTTGCCGTTGAAGCCGCCCGGCCACTGGTCGACCCGGTAGGTCACCCGGCATCCGGCGCCCGGCGGCGGCGTGGTCGTCGTCGTGGTCGTTGTCGTCGTTGTCGTGGTGGTGGTGGTGGTGGTGCTCGTGGTCGTGGTCGTCGTGGTGGTGGGCGGCTGGCCGGACGGGTCGGCGTAGAGCACGCCGCGGCCGTTGGTGCCGAGGTACACCCGCCCGTAGATCCGGGGGTCGCCGGTGATGGCCTCGCCCATGTTCCCGTACTGGTGCGCGTTGTCGTTGATCCGCACCCAGGCCGCGGCGGCGTTGTCCGAGCGGAACACGCCCTCCACACCGTCCACAGTGGCCACCGCGTAGAGCGCCGGGTAGGTCTGGTTCGGCGCCGCCCGGCCGAAGCCGATGTTGCGGGCGGAGGTCACGGTGGACACCCGGGTGAAGCTCGTGCCGGAGTTGGTCGAGTGGAACAGGCCGGTGTCACCGGCCAGCCAGATGTCGCCCTCCCGGCCGGGGACCGCCTTGAACTTCGCGGTGCTCGGCAGCCCGGTCTGCACGGTGGCGGTGAAGCTCTGCCCGCCGTTGGTGCTGACGTAGAACCGGCCGCCGTCGAACCCATAGAACTTGTTGGGGTTGACCCGGTCCGACTCGACGATCGAGTTGGTGGGCAGGCCCTGGGCCTGGGTCCACGAGTTGCCGAACCCGACGGAGAAGACCGGGGTCTGGTTGCGCGGCGCCCAGACGAACCGGCTGCCGTCCGCGGCCGCGGCCACCGTGCCGCCCTCGTTGATGCCACCCGGTTCGCTGCCCTGGAACCAGTTCGCGCCGCCGTCGGTGGAGAACGCCACGTGGCTGTCGTTGGGCCGGTCGGCATCGGCGAAGTTGCCGGCCCGCACCATCACGCTCGGGTTGGTCTCGGCGTAGTCGAGGCTGGACGTCGTGGTGAAGTACGGCGAGACGAACGTCCGCGCCGGCACGGCGTCCAGGTTGTTGTGCCGGAACCCGCCGACGTCACCGAGCCCGGAGATCAGCGGCGCGCCGGACGGCGGGCTGATCAGGTCGAGCACCGCGGTCTCCTCGAGACCCGCGACCATCGGCCGGATCGTCACGGTGCCGCCGGTGTCGAACGTGGTCAGGTTGGTGCTGCCGTAGATGGTGGCGCCGGTGCCGTACATGAACCGGTTGGAGTTGAACGGGTCGATCTCCAGCGCCTGGGTCATCCAGCCCAGCTTCGGCGAGACCTCCGGCGGCGCCGGGTTGGTGTTGGGACCGAAGTTCAGCCATGGCACCGCGGTGATGTCCATCGTGTAGCGGTTGGCGCGGGTCGGGTAGCTCGGCACGTCCCAGAGCCGCTGCCAGGTCGCCCCGCTGTCGGTGCTGCGGAAGATCCAGGTGTCCGGCCACCACGAGCTGTAGCCGGTGACCATGAGCGTGCCGGGCCGCTGCCGGTCGAGGCTGAGCCCGGCGTGCCCGTAGTAGGGCGCGGTGTTGCCGAGCGGCGGCGGCGGGGTGACGTTGGTCCACGCCCCGGTCGCGGTGGCGTAGCGCCACACCTGACCGTTGGTGCCGTCGTACGGGCCGCCGTTGTTGCTGGTCGTGATGAACAGGTAGCCGTTGACCGGATCCAGCTCACCCTGCTGCGCCATGAAACCGGTCGGCTGGCCCGCCACGCGCTCCCAGGTGGAACCGCCGTTGGTGGACCGGTAGACCGTGTTGTTCAGGTCGGCGACGCCGACGTAGATGGTCTGCGTGGTGTTGCCCGCCGTGCCGGTGCGCGGGTCGAAGGTCACCCACACCACACCCGGCTGGTGGGACAGGTAGCCGTTCGGGTCGGCCGGGTCCTGCGCCCAGTTGCCGGCGTTGGGGAAGCTGGTGACGCGCGCCCAGGTGGCGCCGAAGTCGGTGCTGCGCCACAACCCGTTGCCGTTGGGCGCTCCGAAGTAGACGGTGCTGTTCCGGTTCGGGTCGACCGCGAGCCGCTCGCCCATGCCCCGGCCGGGCATGTTGCCGCCCAGCTTGAACGGAAGCGTCGTGATCTGCCAGCTGTCACCCTTGTTGGTGGAGCGCAGGATGGCTCCGTTATTGGGATCCCAGCTGTTGGTGTACATGCCGACCGCCGCGTAGACCCGGTTGGTCTGCACCGGGTCGGTGGCGATGCTGTGCACGCCGTTGTAGCCCCAGTTGCTCCAGCCCGCCCAGTCGAGCAGCGGGACCCAGCGCTGGGTGCTCTCGTTCCAGCGGTAGGCGCCGCCGATGTCGGTGCGCGCGTAGATCAGGTTGCGCTCGGTGGGATTGAAGACGATGCCGGGCACGAAACCGCCGCCGGCGATCTGCACGTTGCGCCACGTATATTGCTGCTCGGGCGCGGCGATGCCGATGTCGGTCGCCGCCGGCGCGGTCTGGGCCGCCCCCTGGACGGCCACGACAACCGCACCGGCGACGACCATCCCGGCCAGCGCATGGGCTAGCTTCCTCATCAGGTCGGCCCTCCGTTTGTGGATTGCTGCTGATCCACGTTAAGTACGATGCCCGTGGATAATTACGGACAACGTGTGAAGTATTCTGGTCGGCCCACCTCCCTACGCGGGGTCACACGGGTTGCCATTGATGGTAAACACCACCGGCGCCGGATTCTGTCCGCTATGCGTACCGTTGAACCCAATTCCGACGGACGCGTTCGGCGCGAGGTTTCTATTCCAGTCCAGCGGCGTCGCGGTGACCTCCGCGCTGCCGGCGGCCTGCGTCCAGGTGGCGTTCCAGCCCTGGCTCACCCGCTGACCGGCCGCGAAGCTGAACGCCAGGGTCCACCCGGACAGCGTGCTCGACCCGGTGTTCGTGATCGTCACATTCCCGGTGAACCCATTCGAGCCGCCCCAATTGCTCGCCTGGTAACCGACCCGGCACGTCCCGCTGCCGGGCAATGTCGTGAACGACACCGCCGCCGAGGGCGTGGAAAGATTTCCGGCGCCGTCCCGGGCCCGCACGTACACCTGGTACGCGGTATTCGGCGACAATCCGGTCAGCGTCGCCGAATTCGTGGTGGGCTGGGCGAGAACCGAATCGCTGGCGCCCTGCTCGCGGAAGACGGTGTAGCCGGCAAGGCCGCTGCCGCCGGTGTCGGTCGACGCCGCCCACGACAGGCTCGCCGCGGTCGACGTCACGTTGCTGACGCTCGGCGTGCCTGGCGGCGTCGGCGGCGTGTTGTCGCCGCCCCCGCCGCCGAGCTGCTGCGCCGCGGTGGACAGCAGCGTCGCCGTCGCCGACGGGGTGACGACCCGAAAGCCGTCGAAGTCCGGGTAGAGCTGGCCGTCGTCCTGGATCCCGGTGAGGATCCAGAACATCCACCCGTCCCCGCCGTTGGCCCGGACCGCGTTGGTCCACGCGGTGTACGTGGCGTCCCGTGTGGACTGATCGGAGGTGCCGAACTCCTCGAGCACCTCGGGCTTGCCGAGCGTGGCGCCGGCCGCGTTGTGGTCGTTGATCCACCCGGTGCCCCAGTCCTGCGCCGGGGACTGGCCCCAGGCCTGCGGGTACAGGTGGTAGGTGCCGAAGTCGATGTTCGGCAGCGCGGTCAGCCGGGCGTGGTCGACGCCGTCGGTGACGTTGTACGGCCAGCTGCCCGGGGTGCCGCCGATGCCGGGGTGGAAGCCCTCGTCACCCACCGACACCATGTGGTTGGGGTCCAGGCTCTTGATGTAGGTGGACATCTCGTCCGCCCAGCCGACCAGCGTGTCCGCGGTGCAGGTGCCCGAGGTGGGCAGGCTGGCGTTGATGCACCGCGGCTCGTTGCCGAGCTCCCAGGAGAAGACCGCCGGGTCGTTCTTGTACGGCACGCCGGTGATCGTGTTGGTGCGGTTGACGATCGCCGCGATCCAGTCCTTGTAGTTCTGCTTGATCCGGGCGTCGGTGTAGAACTGGTCGTGGAACTGCAGGCCGTACCAGGTGACGTACTGGTCCATGCCGCCGAAGTCCCGCCAGTTGTTGACGAACGGCAGGATCAGCTTGACGCCGAGCGCGTTCGCCCTTGCCAGCATGTAGTCCAGCTTCTGCAACCCGTTCGGGCCGGTGTTGATCTCCGGCCGGCCCAGCGCGTTGCTCCACCGCTGCGTCCACACGTCGGAGCCCCCTGAGCAACCGCCGGCCGAGTTCGGCTTGTCACCACCGCACTCCAGCGACGTCCAGGCCCGGATCACCTTGAGGTTCATGGTGACCGCGTCGCTGAACACGTCGTCGACCATGAGCTGCGACTTGTAGTGCAGGTAGTAGTTGTTGGTGCCGCCGAACCGGAACGGCTGCCCGCCGAGGTCGAAACCGGCGCCGTTCCTCGTGACGAACACCGGACCGGCCGCGGCCGGCGCAGCGGCGACCACCGGCATGGTCACCGCGATCAATACCGCGGCCAGCCCGGCGACGAGCGCCTTTGCTCGTGTACCGTCCACTGTCGACCCCTACGCGAACTGGCACGCCGCGCCGTTGAGCGTGATGCTCGCCGGCCGGGCGTTGGAGCCGCTGTAGGTGGCGTTGAATCCGAGGCCGGTGAGCGTGGCGCCCGCGGCTATCGTGCGGTTGTAGTCGAGGTTCCTGGCGGTGACGCTGCCGCTGCCGGCCGGCTGGTCCCAGATGGCGCCCCAGCCGTTGGTGATCCGCTGGTTGCCGCCGAACGTGAACGCCAGCGTCCAGCCGTTGATCGCCGCCGTTCCGCCGTTGGTGACCGCCAGGTTCATGGACATCCCGCTGCCCCAGTCGTTGCCGCCCCAGGTGACCCGGCAAGAGGTCGGCGGCGGTGGGGTCGTCGTCGTGGTGGTCGTCGTGGTCGTGGTCGTGGTCCTGGTCGAGCTCGTCGGCTGGATGTCGGTGCCGAGCAGGTACGGGTTGAGGATGTTCTGCTTGTCCTGGTTGACCGTGGTCCAGTCGTCGTTGAGGATCCCGCCGGTGTCACCGGAGTTGGGGTTCCACGACCAGAACGTGAAGCTGATCCCGCCCACCCCGGTTCCGGTGTAGGCCATCAGGTTCGTCAGCCAGACCCGGTCCCGCGGATCGCGCAGCGTCGTGCCGAACTCGCCGAGCAGCACCGGCGCGACGTTGTTCTTGTGCAGGTAGCCCCACATCCGGTCCCAGATCGCCGGCATGTTGTTGGGGAAGCTGGGATCGTCGAACCACGGCTGCGGGAAAACCGAGGTGGCGTAGTCGTGTGCCGAGTAGACCAGCCGGTTGGCCACGTTGAGCCGGACCGGGAACTGCGCCGCGCCCTGCAGGTTCCCGCCCCACCAGTAGCCGTCGTTGTTGAAGTTGTCGATACCCTCCACGATGATCAGCCAGTTCGGGTTGATCGCGAGGATCGCGTTGCCGGCCCGCTCGGCGGCCAGCCGCCAGTCGGTGGTCATGCTGCCGGTGCCCCACGTTGACCCGCCGCCGCCCTGGATGCCGTGCGGCTCGTTGTGCAGGTCGGCGCCGATCACCGTGGTGTTGCCGTTGTACCGCCGGGCCAGCATCTGCCAGTCGCTGATCCACCGGCTCTCCGGGTACTGGCTGGTGTACCACAGCGCGGACTGCGCGCCGGAGTCTGGCCGGTGCCGGTCCAGCACGACCTTCATGCCGATCTGGCCGGCGTACTCGATGATCCGGTCCATGATCTGCACCCCGGACAGCCCCTGCAGGTCCGGGTTGAGGTCGAACCGGATGCTGTTCGGCGTGCTGCCGGCATCGAAGAGCTGGTTGGAGAACGGCAGCCGAAGCGTGTTGTACTTCAGGCTCTTCATCTGGTCGAGCATGTCCCGGTAGCCGCGCGCCCAGAGCCCGTGCGGGGTGTAGTTCGCCGTCTCGAGGCCGAACCAGTTGATCCCCGTCATCCGCACCGGCTGGTTGTTCGCGTCCAGCAGCTGCCGGCCGTTGGTGTGCCAGTACCCGGCGCCCGCCGCGGCCGCCGGCTGGGTGGCGCTGAACAACGGCACCAGCACCAGCAGAAGCAGCGCGGGCAGCATGGCCACCAGTGCGTTACGTCGTTTCATGGCAGGGATCTCCTCGCTAGCTGCAGGGTTGGCCGTTGAGGGTGAAGCCGGCCGGCGCCGGGTTCGTTCCGGTGTGCGTGCCGTTGAACCCGATGTTCACCGAGCCGTTCGGCGGTATCGGCTGGCTGCCGGTCGCGGACACGTTGCCGCTGCCCGACGGCTGGGCCCAGGTCGCGTTCCAGCCGGCCGCGACGCGCTGCCCGGCGATGTAGGCGAAGGCCAACGTCCATCCACTCGGGACGGTCGTGGTGCCGGTGTTGAGGATCGTGATGCTGGCGGTGAACCCGTCCGACCCGGTGCCCCAGTTGGTGGCCTGGTAGGTCACCTGGCAGGCCGTGGTCGCGCAGGCCGGCGTGGTGAACGACAGCGTGGCCGAGTTGGCCGACGGGTTGCCGGCGCCGTCCCTGGCCCGCACGTAGACCTGGTAGATCGTCGACGGGGTGAGCCCGGTCAGCGTGATCCGGTTGGTCGCCGTCTGCCCGATCAGCACGCCCGGGCCCGGCGCCCCGACCACCCGGTAGACCTCGTATCCGGCGAGCCCGCTGCCGCCGGAGTCGGTCGCCGCCGGCCAGGAGATCGTCGCCGAGGTGCACGTGAGGCCGTCCAGCACCGGGGCGCCGGGCTGCGTGGGCGGCGTGGTGTCGTCGACCGGAGGCGGCCCCTCCCCCGGCGGGTTACCCCAGATCCTGGTGCTGCCGGCGAACAGCTCCATGTTCTGCACGGTCACCGGGGTGGCGCCGGGCGTCTTGGCGACGTCCTGATAGGACCAGTCGTTGGTCGGGTCCCAGGCGCCTGTGCTCGCGATCCGGAACTGGATCTCCCTGCGGTGCGGGGACTGACCGGCCGGGCTGATCGCCTGCCCGGCACAGCTGACCGTGACGTAGTAGACGTTGCCCGAGAACTGGGTCGGCCCGGTCGGCGGCGAGCACTGGTTGAAGTTCGCGGTCAGCGTGATCTGGCTCGGTGTCGTGCCCCCGTCCAGCGTGAAGTAGTAGCGGAACGAGCCGTTGGACAGGATCCGGGCCGGCCACGCGGACCGGTTGAACACCATGGTCTTGATCTCGGTGAAGTTGCTGCCGGTGGCGTTGACCGAGGCCGCGAGGTAGATCTCCGGGCCGTCCGGCGTCTCGGCCACCGGGAAGTTCGCCAGCGGCGTGCCGCCGAACTCGGCGTACATCCGCGCCAGCGCGCCGGTGAACGCCGCGTTGTAGTCGGTGGCCACCTCGTTCATCACGAAGTCCTGCCGGCTGTCGGTGTAGGCGTCGTTGGGATCGGGCGGCCCGCCGACCAGCGCGCCGTAGAGGATGTGCCGGCTGTTCACCGGTTCGGCGATGTTGTCCGACCAGGAGCCGTGCGCCGTGCGGTGGTGCGGGTTGCGCGGTGGGTTGGCGCCGAAACCGACCACATAGGACGAGTTGCGCGGGTTCTCGCCGAGCGCGTAGTTGATCTGCCGGACGGCGAAGTCGTGGTAGCGCTGCTTGCGGGTGGCGTCGGTGAGCCAGTCGCTGTACACGAACGCGGCGAACGCGGTGTTGGCCGCGTAGCGCAGCGAGCCCCACCGGTCCAGCACCGCCTGCCCGCCCGGGGAGTAGCGGACCCGCTGGCCGTTGACGCCGACGGTCCAGAAGTCCAGCCACCGGTTGGCGTCGTCGATGTACTTCTGCTTGCCGGTGAGCCTGGCCAGCAGGATGTACGTGCCGAACGACTTGTCGTCCCAGGCGATCGTCCACTTGTACGGCCGGAACCCGGTGCCCTGCTCGGTCGGCAGCCGGTCGTACTCGGCCTCCGCCTTGGCCAGGTACGCGGCCTCACCGGTGGCCCGGTGCAGCCAGACCGCGCCCCACACCAGCTCATCCTGGAACCCGCTCCACGAGTTGTAGAACCCGCTGGCGTCGGTGATGCACTCGGAGTACTTGCGCCGCACGGAGTCGGCGAACGTGTAGAGCTGCCTGGCATGCGAGACCAGGGTGTTCGCGTAGGTCGGATCGGTCTGGCGGAACACCATCGAGCTGGCCGCCATGGCCGCCGCGGTCTCCCCGGCCAGGTCCGAGCCGCCGCACGTCGCGTCGATCCGGTACGCCGGCCGGGCCATCGGCATCGCCTCGGCCGGGCCCCACCAGGCGTGGTCCTGCCCGCCGTTGCCGACCTGTCCGTAAAGGACGTTGGCCGAGGGATGCGCCTTGATGAAGTAGTCGTTGACGAACCGCAGGTTGTTCAGCAGGTGGGTGAGCTGGCCCGCCTGGCTGTACGCCGAGCGGTACTCGATCGCGCCCCAGGCCAGCATGGTGGCCGAGGCGGCCATCGGGAAGCCGAACTTCACGTGGTCGCCCGCGTCGAACCAGCCGCCCCGCAGGTCCACCGTGGACCCGCCGTCGGACATCGCGGAGTCGCCGCGCCAGCTCACCCGGCTCCACGAGGGCTTCGGCCCGGCCTGCTGCGCCTCGTAGAACCAGATGGACTTCTGCAACGCCTCGGCGTAGTTGAACACCGCGGCGTGGGGGGGGGGGGGGG
>NZ_DASZCQ010000126.1:0-33655 GCF_035942955.1 Actinophytocola sp.
ATCAAACTCTCCAAAACAAACCCTGACCCAACAAAAGTTGAGCACACTCAAAAGAACCCACAAAAGGATTCAAACAAGCTCTACTGGCATACAAAATCGACACACTGTTGAGTTCTCAAACAACACACGCACACCCATCACACACCCGATCCCGGGCGTGGTCAGAGGGGCAGGTATCTCGTCGTTCTTAAGCTACTGCTGAGGCTGTCGCTCCAACTGGGCGAGGCCTCATCTCAGGCAACCCGTACACTCTACCCGGTCCGACTCGGGGTGTCAACCCCTTGGCCCGGAAGAGGTCCAGCCTCTGATTCCTAGTGTATCAGAGGCCTGGTTCCCGTCGAACGGGCCGGGGTCGCTAGTCCCGGCGGGTCCGACGCGGTACGTGGCTTGCAGAAGGTTAGGCCACGCCGATCGACGAAGGCAAATCGGCTGGTCAGAGCCCGATTTGCCGGGCCGGGATCAGCACGCGAGATCCGCGGGAACGTCGCTTCCCGATCGGCTCGTCCACGGATTGTCGAGCGGATATCGGTCGCGAACCGAGTCGATCAGGGTGTCCCTCGACGTCGGTCCGCCGAACCGGAGACGGTCGTAGCCCGTGAACGGCAGCTCCACCGACTCCAGCTCGTCGACCAGGATGTGCAGCCGGGCCCGCCACAACATCGACTCCGGCTTCGGATCGGCGAGCGCCTCGGTGATGGCCGAGGTCAACCGGTCCTTGCGGATGATCGTGTCCGGACGCACCGAGCGCAGGCACACGTACTGCCCGCTCAGGTAGGAGCGCCACTCCGCGGCCGCCTTGGCCCGGTCGGCCCACTGGGAATGGAACCAGGCCGGCAGCCGCTCTATTCCCCCGGCCCGGTCGGCCAGCTCCAGCAGGTCGGCTGGCACCATCTCAGCGCCGTCCGAGCGCAGGTAGCCGGGCAGCGGGAGCCGCCCGGCCAGCATGTGCGCCCGGATCTGGTCCGGCGTCTGGTCGCGGCCGACGCACAGCTCGTCGAGCGTGACGAAGTGCCGCTCGACGTAGGCGTCGTCGGCCGGTGTCATCGGGTGCTCGCCGTTGATCTCCACGTACCTGGCGGCCACCCGGCGTGCAAGGTCCGACATGGCCCGGACGCTAGCCAAGGGGTCCGACAGTGTTGGATTTGCTCGCTCCGCTCGCTGTCGAGCGGGCCTTTGACGCGGTGTCTTCCCTCGTCGCGTGCTCGGCGCTGGCGCCTGCGCGCGCTCCTCGGTCCAGACACCGCCGGCCCGCTCGACCCGGGCGGCTACAGCACGGGCAGCAGGGAGCGCAGCTCGTACGGGGTGACGCTGCGGCGGTAGGCGTCCCACTCGGTGCGCTTGTTGCGCAGGAAGAAGTCGTAGACGTGCTCGCCGAGGGTCTCGGCGAGCAGCTCGGACCGCTCCATCTCGGCGAGCGCCTCGCCCAGGTTCTGCGGCAGGTTGTCGTACCCCGCGGCGCGGCGCTCGGCCTCGGTGAGCGACCACACGTCGTCCTCGGCCGCCGGGGGCAGCTCGTAGCCCTCGGCGATCCCCTTCAGCCCGGCGGCCAGGATGGCGGCGTAGGCCAGGTAGGGGTTGCACGCCGAGTCCAGGCTGCGGATCTCCACGCGCCGCGAGGAGGCCTTGCCCGGGGAGTACATCGGCACCCGGACCAGCGCGGACCGGTTGGCGTGTCCCCAGCAGACGGCCGTCGGCGCCTCGCCGCCCACGATCAGCCGCTTGTAGGAGTTCACCCACTGGTTGGTCACCGCGGAGATCTCCCTGGCGTGCTTGAGCAGGCCGGCGACGAACGCCTTGCCGGTCGCGGACAGCTCGTACGGGTCCTCGCTGTCGTAGAAGGAGTTCCGGTCGCCCTCGAACAGGCTCAGGTGGGTGTGCATGCCGGAACCGGGCTGATCGGTGAACGGCTTGGGCATGAACGAGGCCCGCACGCCCTGGGTGATGGCCACCTCCTTGACCACGTACCGGAACGTCATCACGTTGTCGGCCATGGTCAGCGCGTCGGCGTAGCGCAGGTCGATCTCCTGCTGGCCGGGGGCGCCCTCGTGGTGGCTGAACTCCACCGAGATCCCCATCGCCTCGAGCGTCTCGATGGCGTGCCGGCGGAAGTGCGTCGCGGTGGCGTGGCTGGCCTGGTCGAAGTACCCGCCGTTGTCCGCGGGGACGGGCTCGCTTCCGTCCACCGGCAGGTCGGTGAGCAGGAAGAACTCGATCTCCGGGTGGACGTAGCAGGTGAAGCCGGCCTCGCTGGCCCGCGACAGCGTGCGGCGCAGCACGTGCCGGGGATCGGCCCAGGACGGGGAGCCGTCCGGCATCGCGATGTCGCAGAACATCCTGGCCGAGTAGTGCTGGCCCTCCGGTGTCTCCCACGGCAGCACCTGGAAGGTCGCCGGGTCGGGCTTGGCCACCATGTCCGACTCGTAGATCCGGGCGAACCCCTCGATGGCCGAGCCGTCGAAGCCGATGCCCTCGGCGAACGCGCCCTCCAGCTCGGCGGGCGCCACCGCCACCGACTTGAGGAACCCCTGGACGTCGGTGAACCACAACCGGACGAACCGGATGTCGCGTTCCTCGAGGGTGCGTAGCACGAACTCCTGCTGCCGATCCATGGCGGGAAGCGTAGGTAGATCGTGTTAACGGCTTGTTTCGGGCTCCCGATTGGCGCGAACGGACACCGACATGAGGGCGGCGAGCACGCACAACCCGCCGGCGAGGTACCAGGCCAGGCGGTAGTCGCCGAGCGAGTCGCGGATCGCGCCGGCGCCGACGGCGGCGAACGCGGCGCCGATCTGGTGGGAGGCGAACACCCAGCCGAACACGACCGGGCCGTCGGCGCCGAACCGGTCCCGGCACAGTGCGACGGTCGGCGGCACGGTGGCGATCCAGTCCAGCCCGTAGAAGACGATGAACGCCCACATGCTCGGCTGGACGTCCGGGCCCAACAGCGACGGCAGGAAGAGCAGCGACAGCCCGCGGAAGGTGTAGTAGCCACCGAGCAGCAGCCGGGGATCGACCCGGTCGGTGAGCCAGCCGGACAGGATCGTGCCGGCCACATCGAAGATGCCGACCACCGCGAGCAGGGACGCGGCGGTGGTGTGCGGCATGCCGTGGTCATGCGCGGCCGTCACGAAATGCGTGCCGACCAGGCCGTTGGTGGACATGCCGCAGATCGCGAACCCGCCGGCGAGCAGCCAGAACGCCGGCGTGCGCGAGGCCTCGCGGAGCACCCGCAGAGCCCTGGCGGTGGCGCCCCCGGCCACCGGCCCGACCCGCTGCTCCCGCTCGTCGCCCCGGGCGCCGTAGGCGGTCAGGCCGACGTCGCCCGGGTAGTCGCGCAGGCACAGCAGCACAAGCGGGACGACCGCCAGTGCGCAGGCGGATACGACCACCGCGGGCGTGCGCCAGCCGTGCTCGGTGGCCAGCGCGGCCACCAGTGGCAGGAAGATCAGCTGGCCGGTGGCGCCCGCGGCCGTGAGCACGCCGCTGACCAGGCCGCGGTGCTTGACGAACCAGCGGCCGGTGACCGTGGCCACGAACGTCATGGCCATCGACCCGGTGCCCACCCCGACCAGCACGCCCCAGCACATCAGCAGCTGCCAGCTCGAGGTCATGAACACGGTCAGGCCGCTGCCGGCCGCGACGAGGATCAGCGCGCAGACCACCACCCGGCGCATGCCGAGCCGGTCCATCAGCGCGGCGGCGAACGGCGAGAACAGGCCGAACAGCACCAGGTTGATCGAGACCGCGGACGAGATCGTCGCCCGGGACCAGCCGAACTCCGCATGCAGCGGGTCGATCAGCACGCCGGGCACCGCGCGGAAGCCCGCCGCGCCGATCAGGATCACGAACGCCGCGCCGGCCACGATCCAGGCACGGTGCGGCATTCGCGGAGCGCGCCGGGTCGCGCGCTCGTCCAGCTGGGTCACCGGTCAAGCGTCGATCATGCGGGCGGGTGGCCACCAGTGGCCAGATCGCCAATATGTGCAAGGATCTTGCCATGAGGTGATGCCCTGCCAACAGCCAGGCGGCAGCCAAGGTGACCACTGAGCGCGCCCAGGCCGAAGGCACGCGGTCGCGGTGGCAGGGCGCGGAACAACGCAAGGCGAAGGAGCAGACATGGTCAGCCCTGCCGGCGCGACCGCGTCGCGCGCATACTCCCGAAGGGCCGCTCCACACAGGGTGGCGGTCCTCGCGCTGGACGCCGTGGTCGGCTACGACATGGCCATCCCGCCGCAGATCTTCCGCACGGCCACCGGCGAGCACGGCGAGGAGCTTTACGAGGTGCGGGTCTGCGGGCTGGACCGGCGGCCGATCCGGGTGCACGCCGGCTACGCGATCGTCCCCGACCACGGCCGGGAGGCGCTGGCCGACGCGGACACGGTGATCATCCCCGGCACCCGGGTGGAGGGCCCGCGGCAGCACGGCACGCTGCCGGACGAGATCGCCGAGGCGCTCGCGCTGATCCCGCCGCACGCCCGGATCATGTCGATCTGCACCGGCGCGTTCGTGCTGGCCGCGGCCGGCATCCTGGACGGGCGCCCGGCCACCACGCACTGGGCGTACGCCGACGACTTCCGGCGGCTGTACCCGAAGGTGTTGCTCGACGAGGACGTGCTCTTCGTCGACGACGGCGACGTGCTCACCTCGGCCGGCCTCGGCGCCGGCGTCGACCTGTGCCTGCACGTGGTGCGCACCGACCACGGCAGCGAGGTGGCCAACCGGGCCGCCCGGTTCTGCGTGGTGCCACCCTGGCGGGACGGCGGCCAGTCGCAGTTCATCGAGCGGCACGTGCCGGAGGCCGGCACCGACGGCACGGCCCCGACCCGGCACTGGGCGCTGCGCCACCTGGACCGCCCGCTGGACCTGGCCGAGCTGGCCCGGCACGCCCGGATGAGCGTGCGCACGTTCAGCCGGCGGTTCCGCGCGGAGACCGGGATGTCGCCGGGCACCTGGCTGATCCAGCAACGGGTTCGGCACGCCCGGCACCTGCTGGAGACCACCGACCTGCCGGTGGACCGGGTGGCCGCCGAGTCCGGCCTCGGAACCGCGGCGTCCCTTCGCCAGCACCTGCGCGCGGCCATCGGGGTGTCCCCGCTGGCCTACCGAAAGACCTTCCGGCCGAGCGCACGCATAAGTCGCAGTTCGGCATAGCCAGCGCTTTCTCAGGGAGGGGGTCCTACCATGCCGTCATGGTCTTGCGCCGGATCCTGATCGGATCGCTCGCCCTGGTCGCCTCGGTCGCCACCGCCTGCACGGATGATCCATCCGCGAGCGCTCCGGGGCCGGATGCCGCCTCGCTGCTGCGGGACGCCGCGGGAGCGACCCGGAACATCAGGAGCGCGCACTTCACCCTGAAGGTGGACGGCCAGCTGCCCGGGGTGCCCGTGCACAGCGCCGAGGGCGACCTCACCAGGGAGGGCGGACCGTCCGGGGCGGCCAAGGGCACGGTCAACATGGATCTGCTCGGCCAGCTGTTCGAGGGTGAGTTCGTCCTGGTCAACGACTCGGTGTACATCAAGGGCGCGACCGGCGGGTTCCAGCAGCTGCCCGCGTCGCTGGTGTCGAACATCTACGACCCGTCGGCGATCCTCAACCCGGACAAGGGGATCGCCAAGGTGCTGTCGAGCGTGCAGGACCCGAGGTCCGAGGGAACCGAGTCGGTCGACGGGACCTCGGCGTACAAGGTGAGCGGGCGGGTCGGCAAGGACGTCGTGCGCGGCCTCGTGCCGGGCGTCGAGTCCGATGTGGACATCACGTTCTGGTTGCGCCAGGACAACAAGCAGCCGGTCAAGGCGTCGGTGAAGTCGCAGGGCGGCGACGGCGGGACCGCGACGGTGGACGTCACGCTGTCCGATGTGGACAAGCCGGTCACGATCACCCCGCCGAACTGACATGTGAGCGGAGCTTGCGGAGCGAACCAATCAATACTCCTGCGTCTCCGAGGAACGAGGAGACGCAGGCTTGGCGGAGCTTGCGGAGCGAACCGTCGAGCACTGCCCCATCGCCGAGGGACGAGGCGACGGGGTCGCCAGCACCGAGCTTGCGAGGTGCTGGATGAACCGGAGGTCCATCGCCATCGCGGCCGGTGGGCTCGCGGTGCTGCTCGGGGCGCTGGACACCTACGTCGTGGTCAGCGTGTTCCGGCAGATCATCGACGACCTGGAGATCCCGGTGAACCGCCTCGAGCGGATCACCCCGATCGTCACCGGCTACCTGCTCGGCTACGTGGCCGCCATGCCACTGCTCGGGCAGGCCTCGGATCGCTTCGGCCGCAAGGTGATCCTGCAGCTGTGCCTGGCCGCGTTCGTCGCCGGGTCGATCGTCACGGCGTCGGCGGACACCCTTGGCCTGCTCGTCACCGGGCGGGTGATCCTCGGCGTGGCCAGCGGCGCGCTGCTGCCGGTCACCATGGCGCTGGCCGCGGACCTGTGGGCCGATGCCCGGCGGGCCACCGTGCTCGGGGCGGTCGGCGCGGCACAGGAGTTGGGCAGCGTGCTCGGCCCGGTGTACGGGATCGCGATCGCCGCGGTCACCGGCTGGCGCGGCGTGTTCTGGGTGAACGTGCCGCTCGCGCTGCTGGCCATGGTGGCGGTCCAGATCGTCGTGCCGGCCAGGGGCGCGGCCGCTCGACCGTCCAAAGTGGACGTCATGGGCGGCGTGCTGCTCGCGGCGGCGCTCGGGCTGGCGGTGTACGGGCTGTACAACCCGGACCCGCAGAAGCAGGCGCTGCCGAGCTGGGGCCTGCCGACGCTGGGGGTGGCCGGCGGGCTGCTGGTCGCGTTCGTGGCCTGGGAGCTGTGGGCGCGCACCAAGCTGATCGACACCAGCGAGGTGCGGCTGCGGCCGTTCCTCGCCGCGCTCGGGGTCAGCCTGGCCGCGGGGGCCGCGCTGATGGTGACGCTGGTGGACATCGACCTGTTCGCGCAGAGCCTGCTCGGCCGGGACGACCGCGGCGGCGTGCTGCTGCTGTTGCGCTTCCTGGTGGCGCTGCCGATCGGCGCGCTGCTGGGCGGGGTGCTGGCCGGCCGGCTCGGCGACCGCGTGGTGGCGTTCGCCGGGATGCTCGTCGCCGGCGCCGGCTACCTGCTGATCTCGCGGTGGCCGATCGAGGTGCTGTCCACCCCGCACGTGCTCGGCCCGCTCACCCTGCCCCGGCTGGACACCGACCTGGCCATCGCCGGGCTGGGGCTGGGCATGGTGATCGCCCCGCTGTCGGCGGCCGTGCTGCGGGTCGTACCGGCCGTGCAGCACGGGGTCGCCTCGGCCTTCGCGGTGACCGCCCGCATGATCGGCATGCTGGTCGGGGTGGCCGCGCTGTCGGCGTGGGGACTGCACCGGTTCCACCGGCTGACCGCGAACCTGCCGAGCCCGCTGCCGTTCGGCAAGCCCAAGGAGCAGTTCGACGCCGAGCTCGCCGCCTACCGGCAGGCCCTCAACGGCGCGCTGCTGAGCCAGTACAGCGGGATCTTCCTGGTCACCGCGATCATCTGCGCGGCCGCCGCCCTGCTGGCCCTGCTGATCGGCGCCCGCACCACCGCCGAGGTCGCCGCCGGCGGCTACGAGCAACGCGTGCCGGCCGGCGGCAGGGTGAGGTCGACCAGGTAGCGGATGGTGGCCTCGTCGACACACCTGTTCTCCTGGAGGAACGCGGTGTGCTGGGTGCCCTCGAAGGTGAGCAGCCCGCCGCCGAGCGCGTTGGCCAAGGCGACGCCGGCCTCGTAGGGCGTTGCCGGGTCCTTGGTCGTGGAGATCACCAGGACCGGGGGCAGGCCGGTGATCTTCGGCAGGTGCGGCTGGCTGGTGTTGGGCACCGGCCAGAACGCGCACGCGTCCAGCGCCGCGGTCGGCGGGTTGCCGTCGTCGAGGAACGGCGCCACCTGCTTGTATCTGCGCTGCGCCTCCAGGACCACGTTCTTGTCGGTGACGTGCGGGTCGTCCACGCAGCGGATCGCGGTGAAGGCGTCCTGGGTGGTCGAGTAGGTGCCGTTCTCGCCGCGCTCGAGGTAGGTGTCGGCGAGCAGCATCAGCGTGGTCGCCTCGTTGCCCTTCAGCTCGGTCAGCCCGGTGTTGAGGTACTCCCACAGCTCGTCGGCGTACAGCGCCTGGATCACGCCGGTGATCGCGTCGGAGTAGGACAGCTTGCGCCCGTCCTCCAGGTCGATCGGTCGCTGCCCGAGCGGGCGGACCAGGCCGTGGAACGCCGCGAGCGCCTTGGTCGCGTCCTGGCCGAGCGCGCAGTCGTCGCGCTTGACGCACCAGGCCACGAAGTCGTCGAACGCCTTCTGGAAGCCCGCTCCCTGCGCGACCAGCTCCTCGACCGCGTCCTGATCCGGGTCGAGGGCGCCGTCGAGCACGAGGGCGCGGACGTTGGCCGGGAACGTCTCCGCGTAAGTGCTGCCGATCCGCGTGCCGTAGGAGTAGCCGAGGTAGGTCAGCTTCGCATCGCCGAGCGCCGAGCGCAGCACGTCGATGTCCTTGACCACGTCCCGGGTGCCGATGTTGGCCAGCATCGCGGTGCCCTTGCCGGTCCGCTGCGCGCACTTGGCGGCATAGTCCTTCTGGTCGGCCTCCACCTTGGCCACTCCGGCCGGCGAGGCGTCCAACTCGTCGTCGTCGGCCCGCTCGGCGTCGCGCTCGACGTCGGTGAGGCACTTGACCGTCGGCTCGCTGGCGCCGACCCCGCGCGGGTCGAAGCCCACGAAGTCGAACCGCTTGGCCAGATCGGTGCCCTTGGCCTGGTCGAACAGCCGCACGGCGGTGGACATCCCGGCCGCCCCGGGACCGCCGGGATTGATGATCATCGAGCCGATCCGCCGGTCCGGCTGGCTGGCCCGCCGGCGCAGCACGCCGATGGTGATCGTGTCGCCGTCCGGCTTGGCGTAGTCGAGCGGCACGGAAAGCCGGGCGCACTGCGCGTCCTCGCCGTCCATGGCCTGCTTGTCGGAATCGGTCCTGGCGTACGGCTCGCAGCCCTCCCAGGCAAGCGCCTGGCCGTAGAACCGCTCGAGACCGGGCGGAACCGGGCCGGTCGGGCCGCGCTGCTCGACCACCGGCGCCACCGCCATCCCAGCGGTGCTCGTCGTGCAGGAGCAGACGAGCGCGAGCACCATGGCGCCGAGCGGGGGCGCGACACGCGCAGACCTTGTCACGCTCGTGATAGTGCCATCACGGGGTGTGGAACTCACCCACCATGGTCCACCGTTACCGTGCAGGGTCTTACATTGGTAGCGAGGAGGTGGCCGGGAGTGGCTGCGATGCTGCGGCGGATGAAGGGCCGCGTCCAGCGGTTCCTTGAGCGCCCGGCCACCGTCGACCTCGCGCACTACGACAAGCTGCTGAAGTCCATCGAGTGGCGCGAGAGCCGGCTGGAGAAGCTGTCCGACGCCGAGCTGACCGCCGCGGCCGCCGAGCTGCGGCGGGACTCCGAGGATGCCGCGTTCGGCGAGTCCGACCTGGTGGAGCTGTGCGCCCTCGGCCGGGAGGCGGCCCGGCGGGCGCTGTCCGAGCGGCCGTTCGACGTTCAGCTGATCGGCACGATGGAGCTGCTGTCCGGGCACGTCGTGCAGATGGCCACCGGCGAGGGCAAGACCCTGGCCGGCGCGCTGGCCGCGGCCGGGTACGCCCTGCAGGGCAGCCAGGTCCACGTCATGACCGTCAACGACTACCTGGCGCACCGCGACGCCGAGTGGATGCGCCCGGTGTACGAGCTGCTCGGGGTCACCGTCGGGTGGGTGAGCCAGACCTCGACGCGGGAGGAGCGCAGGGCGGCCTACGCCGCGGACGTCACCTACGGCTCGGTCAGCGAGATCGGCTTCGACGTGCTGCGCGACCGGCTGTGCACCACGGTCGACGAGATGGTCCAGCGCGAGCCCGAGGTGGTGCTGATCGACGAGGCCGACTCGGTCCTGGTCGACGAGGCCAAGGTGCCGCTGGTGATGGCCGGATCGACCGCCGACAGCCAGGCCGACCCGGAGGTGGCCAAGATTGTCCGGGTCCTGCAGCCGGGCACGCACTACCAGCGCGACGAGGACGGCCGCAACGCCTGGCTGACCGAGCGCGGCGCCCAGGTGGTGGAGCGCGCGCTCGGCGGCATCGACCTGTACTCCGGCGAGCACAGCGACCGGCTGGCCGCCGTCAACGCCGCGCTGCACGCGCACGCGTTGCTGGAGCGGGACATCGACTACATCGTCCGCGACGGCAAGGTGCACCTGATCAACACCTCGCGGGGCCGGGTGGCGCTGCTGCAGCGCTGGCCGGACGGGCTGCAGGCGGCCGTGGAGGCCAAGGAGCGGCTGGCGCCCACCGAGAGCGGCGAGGTGCTCGACTCGATCACCGTGCAGGGCCTGGTCGGTCGCTACCCGAGGGTGTGCGGCATGACCGGCACCGCCGAGGCCGTCGCCGAGCAGCTGCGCGAGTTCTACCAGCTCAAGGTCGCGGTGATTCCGCCGAACACGCCGTGCATCCGGGAGGACGAGCCGGACCGGATCTACGCCACCGAGGAGGCCAAGGAGGCCGCGATCCTCGCCGAGGTCGTGGCCACGCACGCCACCGGGCGGCCGATCCTGATCGGCACGCTGGACGTGGCCGAGTCGGAGCGGCTGGCCGGCAAGCTCGCCGAGGCCGGCGTCCCGTGCGTGGTGCTCAACGCGAAGAACGACGCGCAGGAGGCCGCGATCGTGGCCGAGGCCGGCTCGTTCGGCTCGGTCACGGTGTCCACCCAGATGGCCGGCCGCGGCACCGACATTCGCCTGGGCGGCAAGGATTCCGCCGAGCACGACAAGGTCGCCGAGCTCGGCGGCCTCTACGTGATCGGCACCGGGCACTACCCGTCGAGCCGGCTCGACGACCAGCTCCGCGGCCGGGCCGGGCGGCAGGGCGACCCGGGCGGGTCGGTGTTCTTCGCCAGCCTCGCCGACGAGCTGGTGGTGCAGTACGCGCCGGACGCCACCGCGGGCAGCGAGCCGGACTCCGACGGGCGGCTGACCGACGCCACCTCGCTGCGCTACATCCAGCACGCCCAGCGCGTGGCCGAGGGCGTGCACCTGGAGATCCACCGCAACACCTGGCGCTACACCCGGCTGATCGAGCACCAGCGCGGGGTCCTGCTCGAGCACCGCGACGAGCTGATGCGCACCGACCTCGCCGCGACCGAGCTGGCCGCGCTGTGCGGGGACCGGTGGACCGAGCTCGCCGAGACGATCGACGAGGACGTGCTCACCGAGGCGGCCCGGGTGATCATGCTCTACCACCTCGACCGGTGCTGGACCGAGCACCTGGCGTTCCTGTCCGACGTGCGGGAGACGATCCACCTGCGCGCGCTGGCCAGGGAGACGCCGATCGACGAGTTCCACCGGGCCGCGATCCCGGCGTTCCGCAAGATCCCCGACGAGATCGCCGAGCGCTCGGCGGAGACGTTCCGGGCGGCGACGATCACCGACGACGGCGTGGACCTGGCCGACGCCGGTCTGGTGCGGCCGACCTCGACGTGGACGTACATGGTGCACGACAACCCGTTCGACACCGATGCCGAGCAGGCCCTGCAGCGGGTCCGGGCGATGCTCAAGAAGGTCCGGAGTCGCCGCAGGTAGACCGGGTGCGCCCCATTTTCGCCTCGGAGTCGCAAACCTCATGGGATGATGGCGCCATGCCGCAGATTCGCATCGCTCTCGCCCAGGTCAACGCCACCGTCGGGGATCTGGACGGCAACGCGTCGCTGATCGTCGACTGGACCCGCCGGGCCGCCGAGGCGCGCGCGCAGCTGGTGGTGCTGCCGGAGATGGTGCTCACCGGCTACCCGGTCGAGGACCTGGCGCTGCGCGAGTCGTTCGCGGCGGCGTCCGTCCAGCGGCTGGCGGGGCTGGCCGGACGGCTGGACGAGGCCGGCTGCGGGGAGGTCGCCTGCTACGTCAGCTACCTGGACCGCGACGAGGTCGGGCCGCGGGACGCCGTCGCGGTGCTGCACCGCGGCGAGGTGGTCGCCCGGCAGTTCAAGCACCACCTGCCCAACTACGGCGTGTTCGACGAGCGGCGGTACTTCAAGCCCGGTCAGAGCCTGGACATCCTGCGCGTTCACGGGCTCGAGGTCGGCGTGGTGATCTGCGAGGACATCTGGCAGGACGGCGGCCCGATCGCCGCGCTCGGCCGGGCCGGCGTCGACCTCGTGGTGGCGCCGAACGCGTCGCCGTACGAGCGCAGCAAGGACGACGTGCGGCTGCCGCTGGTGGCCGGGCGCGCGCGGGAGGCGAGGGCGCCGCTGGCCTACGTGAACATGGTCGGCGGCCAGGACGAGCTGGTGTTCGACGGCGACTCGATCGTGGTCGGCGCGGACGGCACGCTGCTGTCCAGGGCGCCGCAGTTCGTCGAGCACCTGCTGCTGCTCGACCTCGACCTGCCCGGCGGGGCGGCCAGGGCCGAGGGGCGGATCGGCGGGTTCGAGGTGCGCAGGCGCGTCCTGTCCGCCGAGCCGCTGCCGGCCTACGCCCCGGCGTACCCGGCCACGATCGCCGAACCGCTCTCCGACGAGGCCGAGGTGTGGTCGGCGCTGGTCACCTGCCTGCGCGACTACGTGCACAAGAACGGCTTCCGCTCGGTGGTGCTCGGCCTGTCCGGCGGGATCGACTCGGCCGTGTGCGCGGCCCTCGCGGTCGACGCGCTGGGGCCGGACGCCGTCTACGCGGTGTCCATGCCGTCGGTGTACTCGTCGGCGCACTCCCGGTCCGACGCCGCGGACCTGGCTCAGCGGACCGGTTTGCACTACTCGGTGCAGCCGATCGAGACGATGGTGGCGGCGTTCGTCGACCAGCTCGGGCTGACCGGCCTTGCCGAGGAGAACGTGCAGGCGCGCTGCCGCGGCGTGACCCTCATGGGCCTGTCCAACCAGCACGGGCACCTGGTGCTGGCCACCGGCAACAAGACCGAGCTCGCGGTCGGCTACTCGACGATCTACGGCGACGCGGTCGGCGGCTTCGCGCCGATCAAGGACGTGCCCAAGACCCTGGTGTGGGAGCTGGCCAGGTGGCGCAACGCCGAGGCGGATAAGCGCGGCGAGATCCCACCCATCCCGGAGTCCTCGATCACCAAGCCGCCCTCGGCGGAGCTGCGCCCCGGCCAGCTCGACACCGACTCGCTGCCGGACTACACGCTGCTCGACCGGGTGGTCGACGACTACGTCGAGGGCGACCGCGGCTACCACGACCTGATCGCGTCCGGCCACGACCCCGAGCTGGTCGAGCGGGTGCTTCGGATGATCGACAAGGCCGAGTACAAGCGCCGCCAGTACCCGCCCGGCACCAAGATCACCTGGAAGGCGTTCGGCCGGGACCGCCGGCTCCCGATCACCAACGCCTGGCGGGAGGGAACCTAGCGCGGTGACCGTTGGGGTGCGGGCCCGTCGAGTAGGCTCAGGTAGTGGCCGAGGTGGGCGGCCGCGTTGAGCATGGCAATCCCCTGCGCGGTCAGCTTTCGTTGCCAGTCGGCCAAAGCACGGGCCAGTGCGTCGGCGCCGCCGGCCGTTCGGATCTGCTGGACCACGGTGGAGATGTGGTTCAGCGGGTAGCCCCCGCGTCGCAGGAGGTGGGCGAGCTCGGCGTCGCGGGTGTCGGTGGGCTGGAAGACGCGGTATCCGGTGGCCGGGTCCCGGGCGGGGGCGAGGATGCCCGCGCGTTCCCAGTTGCGCACGGTTGCCGGGGTGACGCCGAGCCGGTGGGCGAGCTCGCCGATGGTTCTTGGCGCGGGATCAACTGGTCGGTCCGGCACGGACTCCGCGGTCAGATGGGTTATCGCGGTGCGCACCGCGTTGAGCGTTTCCCGGTCATGGAGCAGCTGGCCGTGCCCACGGTCGATGGTCATCAGGGCGTCGTCGAGTTGGTCGGCGTGGAGCGCGGTCATGATCCGGCCGCTTGCCGAGTGCCCGTAGGCGGGGACGAGGGCGAGGTAGGCGCGCAGCGCCGCCGCGTGCACCTCGGTGTAGAGCCGGTAACCGCTCGGTGTGCGCTCGGCGGGCGGGAGGAACCCGTCGCGTTCGTAGTTGCGGACCGCCTGGGTCGAGATGCCGTGCTCGCGGGCGAGGTCGGCCGGCCGCAGGGTTCTCATCGGTTTGAGACTTTAGGGCATTACTGCTCGATCGTGAGGGCGGAAGTTTCAATGGACCTTTCAACGATAAGATTCAGGCACATGACTCAGGACATTCGAGACTTCCTCCCCGTGTCATGCGAGCTGTTGGCGTTCGGTGAGCCGACGCACCTCGAACCGGCCTTCGGGCTGGTCCGTAACGAACTGTTCACCCAGCTGATCGAGCTCGGCTTCCGGTCAATCGCCCTGGAAACCGACCGCGTCGCCGCGCTCGCGGTCGACGACTTCGTCCAGTGGGGAACGGGCGCCCTCGACACGGCCATGCGCGAGGGTTTCTCCCACGGCTTCGGAAACCTCGACGCCAACCGCCGGCTGGTCGCCTGGATGCGCGAGCACAACGACAACCGCCCCGCGGAAGACCGTCTGGCCTTCCACGGCTTCGACGCCCCCACGGAGACGATGAGCGCACCCAGCCCGCGGCGCTACCTCGAACACGCCCGCGACTACCTGGAGCTCGACCTCGACCTGGCCGGCCGAACCGGCGACGACGAGCGGTGGAGCCGCCCGGAGGCGGTCATGGACCCCGCCATGTCACCCGGCGACACCGCCGAGGCCGACACGCTGCGCTCGATCGCCGACGACCTGCTCACCACGCTCTACGCGCGGGCGCCGGAGCTGATCGCCAAGACCTCCCGCGCCGAGTGGTTCCGGGCGCATGCACACCTCACCGCCGGTCTCGGCCTGCTGCGCTATCACAAGGTGTCGGCACAGCGCCTCGACGAGAACACCCGGTGGACCCGCATGTGTGCCGTCCGGGATGCGCTCATGGCCCAGAACCTGCTCGACATCCGGCGCGTCGAGGCCCGGCGGGGCGCGACCCTGGTCTTCGCCAACAACGTCCACCTGCAACGAAACCGGAGCCACATGCGCATGGGGCCCATGAAGCTCGACTGGTTCGGCGCCGGCGCCATCGTCGGGTCTCTGCTTGGCGACCGGTACGCCTTCGTCGCCGGCAGCCTCGGCCGAAGCGCCGCTGTCGGGCTCGAGCAGCCCCCGCCCGACACCTACGAGGACGTCCTGCAACGCCGCATCACCACCTGGGGCCTGACCGCGACCAGCGCGGTCAAACCCGCCCACACCCGCACCGACACCAACCCGACGCACGGCTACTTCCCCCTCGACCAGGAGACCCTCGACGGGGCCGACGCCGTCCTGCACATCAACGCCGGCGCCGGCACACCCGCGCCCGGCTAGCTCTGCACATGCGCCGGAACCTCGTGCAGGTGCTCGATCAGATACAGCGCCGACGGGTCGGAACAACACGCCCTGCGAAGCCGGTTGCAGGGTCCCGATCTGGACGGACCTCAGGCTCAGCTCGACATAGCCCGTCCTGCCGTCCACCCCCGATCAGGTTCGCCCTGATCGCGGCATGGTTCGGCGGAGTGACCGTCACCGAGGTCGCCACGAACATGCTCGGATCGGCCTTGTCCCCGGTCACCCACTTCACCCGGCGAACGCCGTCCGGCCCGGTGCCAGCGTGATCGACGGCCGGCGCCGGGCAGCCCGACCTTCTGCTCGGGGACGGCAAGCGTGGCGTTGTCCGCGCCGTGGAACGTCACCGTCGCCCAGCCCCGGATGGTGACGCTCCGCGAGCCGGAGTTGGTCAGCGCCAGCAGCGCCGAACCCTCCGCTGGATGGTCATGTCCGCCTTGAACGACGCCGCGGCGTGGCCGGCCGAGATGGAAAGGAGGCTGGCAGCGGGCCGGATGTCCCGCCACCGAACGATCACGCATCGTGACATCGGCTCCGGCGTGCCGCGTGTGAGGCTCGTCGCAAGGACCAGCCAGGCTCGACGTGGTGGTGTCACGCTTTCCTCGTACACCCTCCGCTAGGGAACCCGGGGACCCGCGCCGGTGCGGGCCTCGAGGGAAGGAAGGTCGACGACAGTGACAACGCTGCCACACCTGTCAGAAGTATCTGCGCCGTACGGCACGGGAGCGCACACCGCCGAGGCGGCCAAGCCGGTCAAGCGGGTCCGGATCCACCATCTGCGGGAGCTCAAGGAGCGCGGCGAACCGTGGCCCATGCTCACCGCGTACGACATGTACACCGCGCAGCTGTTCGACGAGGCCGGGATCCCCGTGCTGCTGGTCGGCGACTCGGCGTCCAACAACGTGTTCGGCTACGACACCTCGCTGCCGGTCACGGTGGACGAGCTGCTGCCGCTGGTCCGCGCGGTCACCCGGTCGGTGAAGCGGGCGCTGGTCGTGGCGGATCTGCCGTTCGGCTCCTACCAGCTGTCCCCCGAGCAGGCGCTGGCCACGTCCGTCCGGTTCATGAAGGAGGGCAGGGCGCACGCGGTGAAGCTCGAGGGCGGCCGGGCGTTCGCCCCGCACGTCAAGGCGATCACGACGGCCGGCGTCCCCGTGATGGGGCATATCGGCTTCACCCCGCAGAGTGAGCACAACCTCGGGGGCTACCGGGTGCAGGGCCGCGGCGACGCCGGGGACGACCTGGTGCGCGACGCGGTCGCGCTGCAGGAGGCCGGGGCGTTCGCCGTGGTCATGGAGATGGTGCCGGCCGAGGTGGCCAAGATGGTCACCCACGAGGTGCACATTCCCACGATCGGCATCGGCGCCGGCCCGGACTGCGACGCCCAGGTGCTGGTCTGGCAGGACATGGCCGGGCTGCGCAGGGGCAAGGCGCCGCGGTTCGTCAAGCGGTACGCCGACCTGGCCGGCGTGCTCACCGGGGCGGTCCAGCAGTTCGCCACCGAGGTGCGCAACCGCGAGTTTCCGGCGCCGGAGCACGTCTTCCACTAGTCGGTGACCGGGGCAGTGCCATCTGGCCGCTCCGCGAGGCCGTCCCACCCGCGGCCTCGCGTCCGCTCCGATCAGGCCCGGCCGTGCGGGATCCCCCATGCGGCCGGGTCCGGCCCCACCGGCACGATCCCGGTCGGGTTGATCTGGTTGTGCGTCACATAGTAGTGCCGCTTGATGTGGTCGAAGTCGACCGTGTCGCCGAAGCCCGGCGTCTGGAAGAGATCGCGGGCGTAGGCCCAGAGCACCGGCAGCTCGCTCAGCTTGTGCCGGTTGCACTTGAAGTGGCCGTGGTAGACCGCGTCGAACCGGACCAGCGTGGTGAACAGCCGGATGTCCGCCTCGGTGATCCGGTCGCCGACCAGGAAACGCTGGCGCTCAAGACGTTGGGAGAGCCGGTCGAGCTCGGCGAACAGGGCGTGGAACGCCTCCTCGTAGGCCTCCTGGGTGGTGGCGAAGCCGCACCGGTACACGCCGTTGTTGATGTTGCGGAAGATCGGTTCGATGACGGCGTCGATCTCGGCTCGCAGCCGCTGCGGGTACAGCTCGGGCGCGCCGGGCTTGTGGAACGCGGTCCACTCGGTGGACAGGTCCAGCGTGATCCGCGGGTAGTCGTTGGTCACCACATGGCCGGTCTCGATGTCCACAATGGCCGGCACCGTGACCCGGCCGGTGTACGACGGATCGGTCGCCAGGTAGGCCTCGTGGAGGAACTCGATGCCCAGCACCGGATCGCGGCCGTCCGGATCGAGGGTGAACCGCCAGCCCCGCTCGTCCCGGATCGGGTCGACGACGGCCAGCGAGATCGCGTCCTCGAGGCCGAGCAGCCGGCGCACGATCACCGACCGGTGCGCCCACGGGCAGGCCATGCTCACCACCAGCCGGTACCGCCCCGGCTCGGCCTTCCACCCGGACGACCCGTCCGCCGTGATGCGATCGGTGAACCGGTTGGGCTGGCGCACGAACTCGCCCCGGGCCGACATCTCCCTGCCGAACTGCGCGGTTGTCATACTCCGAGGGTAGGAGTACGGCACGATGGACCGCATGCCCGGCCTGTACCCGCCCATCAACTCGCACGACGCCGGCATACTCGACGTCGGCGACGGCCACCGGGTGTACTGGGAGGTCAGCGGGAATCCACACGGCAAGCCGGTGGTGTTCCTGCACGGCGGGCCGGGTAGCGGCACGCATCCCTTGCAGCGCAGGATGTTCGACCCGAACGCCTACCGGATCGTGCTGTTCGACCAGCGCGGCTGTGGCCGCAGCACCCCGCACGTGGCCGCCGGCGACGCCGCCCTGGCCGCCAACACCACCTGGCACCTGGTGGCCGACATGGAGCGGCTGCGCGAGCACCTCGACATCGCGCGCTGGCAGCTGTTCGGCGGCTCCTGGGGCGCAACCCTGGCCGTCGCCTACGCCGAGCGCCACCCCGAACGGGTCACCGAGATCGTGCTGCGCGGCGTCTTCCTCCTACGCCGCCTCGAGCTCGACTGGATGTACGGCGGCGGCGCCGGCATGCTCTTCCCCGAGGCCTGGGCCGAGTTCGCCGCCGCGGTCCCACCCGCCGAGCGGCACGACCTCCTCACCGCCTACCACCGCCTGATCAACGACCCGGACCCCGAGGTCCGCACCCGCGCCGCCACCGCATGGAGCAACTGGGAAGGCGCAGCCGTATCCCTGCTCCCCAACGCCCAACTCACCGCCCAGTACGCCGACCCCGCCTTCGCCATCCCCTTCGCCCGCATCGCCCTGCACTACTTCGTCAACGCCGGCTGGCTCGACCCCGACCACCTCCTCCGCGACGCCGGCAAACTCTCCGGCATTCCCGGCCGCATCATCCAGGGCCGCTACGACGCCGTCACCCCCGCCCGCACCGCCTGGGACCTCCACCAAGCCTGGCCCGACGCTAAACTCCTGGTCCTCCCCCAAGCCGGCCACGCCGTCACCGACTTCGGCATCCTCAGCGAACTCATCCGCGCCACCGACGACTTCCGGAGCGGCTGACGGATCGCTGAAGTACCCTGCATTTCAGCCTATCGACCGCAGGGATCCGACACCGATGGACGTCTTCGCCGTACACGAACATCTGATTGCCGATTACGAGGCGTTCACGTCGGGGTTCACCGAAATACTCGACCCCGATATCCGGGCACACGTCCAGCGGCGGCTGGCGGAAGGACACCAGTGGCCGGATCCCTATCTGTCGCTGAACCCGAGCTTCGCGTCCGGAGGATCGGTCGGTGATCTGGTCACCACCGGCGTGCTCCATTCCGACTGCGAACGGATATTCCGGGTCGGCAAGGACTCCCCGGCGGCGGCCGGGCACCCGCTCGACCTGCATCAGCACCAGCGGCAGGCGATCGAAGTCGCCCGGGGCGGCGCGAGCTACGTCCTCACCACGGGTACCGGCTCAGGCAAGAGTCTGAGCTACATCATCCCCATTGTCGACAGCGTGCTGCGAGCGCGCTCGTCCGGAACGTATCGCCCCGGCGTAAAGGCCATCATCGTTTATCCCATGAACGCGCTGGCCAACAGCCAGCGCAACGAGCTGCAGAAGTTTCTCGTGCACGGTTTCGCCGAAGGCGAGGAACTGGTCACTTTTCGGCGCTACACCGGCCAGGACCGGGAACCGGAGCGGGCCGCGATCCTCGACAATCCACCGGACATCCTGCTCACCAACTACGTGATGCTCGAGCTGGTGCTGACCCGCCCGGACGAGCGGAAGCACCTGATCACCGTGGCCGAGGACCTGCGGTTCCTGGTCCTGGACGAGCTGCACACCTACCGGGGCCGGTCCGGCGCGGACGTCGGGATGCTCGTCCGCCGGCTGCGTGACGCCTGCGCGGCCACCGATCTGCAGTGCGTGGGGACGTCGGCCACGATGACGACGGAGGGCTCGGAGCGGGAGCGCCGGGAGAAGGTTGCGGAGGTCGCCACCGACCTGTTCGGCGCGCCGGTGTCGGCGGCGAACGTGATCGGCGAGACGCTGCGGCGGGCGACCACGGGCGACCCGGGCGACGTCGACGGGATCCGCCGGCGGATTCCCGGCGGGCCGCAAGCCAGCGACTACGCGGGCTTCATCGCCGACCCGCTGGCCGCCTGGGTGGAGAACCGGTTCGGGGTGACCACGGTCGGCGGCCGTCCGAGCCGTCCCGCGGTGCCGTCGACCGTGACGGCGGCGACGGCGGCCCTGGCCGAGCTGACCGGCCGGCCGGAGGAGGAATGCACCGCGGCGATCACGTCCGCGCTCCAGCTCGGCGCGAGCATCGTCGACCCGCGGACCCGCCGCCCGGCCTTCGCCTTCCGGTTGCACCAGTTCCTGTCCAAAGGTGACAACGTCTACCTGAGCCTCGAGCCGCCGGGGCGCCGGTACATCACGAGCCGGTACCAGACCGTCGTCCCGGACTCCGATCAGCCGGAGCGGCTGCTGCTGCCGGCGGCGTTCTGCCGGGAGTGCGGCCAGGAGTACCTGGTCGTGCAGCGGATCGAGGATGGTGACGAAAACCGGTTCGTGCCGCGAGCGGGCGGAGAGGCCGAGGGCGGGGTCCCCGGCTACCTGTACACCAGCACCGCCCTGCCGTGGCCGGACAGCGCCGAGATCGCGGTCAGCGAGCAGCGCCTGCCCGAGTCCTGGTTGGTCGCAAGCGACCACCACGGCGGCGTGACGATCGCGCCGAGGCGCGTGAAACGCCTGCCGGAGACGGTTTTCCTGGACGTGACCGGCCGCGAGGTCGAGCCGGACCGGGGCAACCGATTCGCCTTCGTCGAGGGTCAGTTCGCGTTCTGCCTGCGCTGCCGGGTCTCCTACGAGCAGCTGCGCAGCAGCGACTTCGGCAAGCTGGCCTCGCTGGCCATCGAGGGCCGCAGCTCGGCGACCTCGGTGATCGCCGCCAGCGTCGTGCGCAGCCTGCGCGAACAGGTTGACCTGCCCGAGCCGGCGCGCAAGCTGCTCGCGTTCGCCGACAACCGGCAGGACGCCAGCCTGCAGGCCGGCCACTTCAACGACTTCATCCAGGTCACGCAGCTCCGCGGCGCGCTCTACCGGGCGGTCCGCGACGCGCCGGACGGGCTCACCCACGAGGTGGTCGAGCAGCGGGTCACCGACGCACTTGGACTGTCCATTGCGGACTTCTCGCGGGCGAAGGACCTCCCGTCGTTCCGGCAGGGCAAGGCGTGGGCCGCCCTGCGCCGGGTGGTCGGGTATCGCCTCTACCAGGACCTGGAACGGGGCTGGCGGATCACCATGCCGAACCTGGAACAGACCGGCCTGCTTCGGATCGACTACGCCGACCTGACCGAGATCGCGACCGAGCAGACGCTGTGGGCCGACCGGCACTTCGCCCTCCGCGACGACGACGCCGGACACCGCCGGGAGCTGATGCGCATCCTGCTCGACGAGCTACGCCGGGTGCCGGCCATCGAGGTGGACTGCTTCCAGCCGATCGGTTTCGAGCAGCTGAAGAAGCTCAGCGACCAGCATCTGGAGGAGCCGTGGGCGCTGCCCGAGCGGGAGCCGGAGCCACGGCCCGGCAAGGCGTTCGCCCGCACCGGCGGGAAGGGGACCCGGCGCGACCACCTATACCTGAGCGGCTACGGTGCCTTCGGCCGGTGGCTGCTCGCCCAGTTCCCCGCCCTGCCGGCCCGGCTGACCAGGGATGACGCGCAGGCGATCATCGCCGACCTGCTCGCCGTGCTCGGCGAGTGCGACCTGCTCGCGGTCAGCCGCACCGACGAGGCGGACGGTGCGCCCGGTTACCAGCTCAAGGCTTCGGCGATCATCTGGCGGGCGGGCGACGGCAGGTCCGGCGCGGACGACCCGGTGCGCAGGCAGGTGGCCTCCGAGCACGGGCCGCGGGTGAACCCGTTCTTCCGCCGGCTGTACGCCGACGTCGCGGCCACCCTGTCCGGCCTGCACGCCCGCGAGCACACCGCGCAGGTGTCCAACGAGCTGCGCATCGACCGGGAGGACCGGTTCCGCACGGGCGACCTGCCGGTGCTGTTCTGCTCCCCCACCATGGAGCTGGGCATCGACATCGCCAGCCTCAACGCGGTCGGGTTGCGCAACGTGCCGCCCACGCCGGCCAACTACGCGCAGCGGGCCGGCCGCGCCGGGCGGTCCGGCCAGCCCGCCCTGGTGGTCACCTACTGCGCCACCGGCAACGCCCACGACCACTACTACTTCCGCCACCGGGACCGGATGGTCGGTGGCTCGGTCGTCCCGCCGCGGCTCGACCTGACCAACGAGGACCTGCTCCGCTCGCACGTGCACGCCATCTGGCTGGCCGAGACCGGAGCCGAGCTCAACCGGTCGCTGGCCAAGGTGGTCGACACCGGTACGGACGGCTTTCCCATCGCCGCGGACGTGCGCAAGAAGATCGAGTCGCCCGGCGTGCGGGAACGTGCCGCCCGGCGCGCCCGCCGAGTTCTGTCCGGATTGGACGATCGGCTGAAGGGCACCTCGTGGTGGCATGGCGACTGGATCGACCGGGTCACCGCGGCCGCGCCGAGGGAGTTCGACCGCGCGCTGGACCGGTGGCGGGACCTGTTCCGCGCCGCCGTGCGGGAGCAGGACAGGCAGAATCGGATCATCCTCGACCACGCGAGCTCCCCCGACGCCCGCAGGGAGGCGACCAGGCTGCGCCACCAGGCGGAGAACCAGCTCCGGCTCTTGAGACTCGACGACACCGAGGACTACCAGACCGACTTCTACTCCTACCGGTACCTTGCGGCCGAAGGCTTTCTGCCCGGCTACTCGTTCCCGCGACTGCCGCTGCGGGCCTACGTGCCCGGCCGGCGCGGGGTGGCCGGCGACGCCGAGTTCATCCAGCGGCCCCGGTTCATCGCGATCAGCGAGTTCGGGCCGGGCGCGCTTGTCTACCACGAAGGCGTCCGGTACCAGGTTCATCAGGTACAGCTCACGCCGGGGACGGACGGCGAGGGTGGGCTCGCGACCATGTCGGCCCGCCGCTGCGGCGCCTGCGGCTACCAGCACGGCACCGAGGTCGGCGCCGACGTGTGCGACTCGTGCGGAACTCCGCTGGGACACACCGACCGCCGCCTGGTGCGGCTGCAGACGGTGATCGCCCGGCGGCGGGACCGGATCTCCTCCGACGAGGAGGAGCGCCGCCGCACCGGCTTCGAGCTGATCACCTCCTACCGGTTCAACGAGCACGGTGCCCGACCCGGGCGGGTGGACGCGGTGGCCGCGTCCGGCGCAGGACCCGTTGTCGACCTGCACTACGGCGACACCGCGACGGTCCGGGTCACCAACCTCGGGCTGCGCCGTCGCCGCAACCCGTACGGCAACGTTGGCTACTGGATCGACCTGCGCACCGGGCGGTGGCTGTCCGAGCGCGAGGCCCTGACGGGCGGCGACGAGGACCCGGACGAGCTGGACGACGCGACCGGCGAGCGCCACAAGCAGAAGGTCGTCCCGTTCGTCGAGGACAGCCGCAATATTCTGGTGGTCCGGCTCAGCTCGGCGCGGGTGTCCCCGGAGGCGGCGCTGTCGTTCATGTACGCGCTGGAGCGCGGCATCGAGGCGGAGTTCCAGCTTGAGGACAGCGAGCTGGCCAGCGAGCTGCTGCCCGACCCGGACGACCGGGGGCGCGCGCTGTTCGTCGAGAGCGCGGAGGGCGGCGCCGGGGTGCTGCGCCGCCTGGTGGAGGAGAAAGACGCCCTGCGCCGGGCGGTCCGGCGCGCCCTGGAGATCTGCCATTTCACCCCGGACGGCACGGACACCGGCGGGGAGGTCGACCAGAGCGGGGAACGCTGCGCCCGGGCCTGCTACGACTGCCTGCTCTCCTACGCCAACCAGGGCAAGCACCTGCTGATCAACCGGCACCTGGCCCGGGACCTGCTGGTGGCGTGCGCCAACGCCGCAACCACGAAACAGGGCGGCCGTGACCTGACCGGAGCGTGGGAGTCGGTGCAGGATGCGGTCAACGCGCACCGGGCCCGGCTGGAGTTCGTGAGTTGGCTGCGCGAGATGGAGTACCGCTGCCCGGACGAGGTAGGGGTGGCCCTCCCCGAGTACGACGCGGTGGTCGACCTGGTCTACCGCCCGCCGACCGGGCCGGTGGCCGTGTTCGTCGACGGCCCGGACGACGGCGAGGCGGCCGGCCGGGACGGCCTGGCCGAGGACGGCCTGCGGGACGCGGGGTGGTTCGTAATACGGGTGCCGTTCGGGGCGACCTACCCGGAGATCGTCGGAAAGTATCCGAGCGTGTTCGGCACGAGCCGGAGGGGAGAACAGTGAGCTACGCCGTCGGGTCGCTGGTGGAGGCACGCGGGCGGGACTGGGTGGTGCTGCCGGACTCCACGGACGACCTGCTGGTGGTCCGGCCGCTCGGCGGGCGCGACGACGAGATCGCCGGCATCCTCACCGGGATCGAGCGCGTCAGCCAGGCGACCTTCCCCGACCCGGACCCGGACGACGCCGGCAACGCGGTCAGCGCCGGCCTGCTGCGCACCGCCCTGCAGGTGGGATTCCGGTCCACCGCCGGCCCGTTCCGGTCGATGGCCGGCATCGCCGTCGAGCCGCGCCCGTACCAGCTCGTGCCGCTGCTGATGGCGCTGCGGCAGGAAACAGTACGCATGCTGATCGCCGACGACGTGGGCATCGGCAAGACGGTCGAGGCCGCGCTGATCGCGGTGGAGCTGCTTGCCCAGGGCAGCGCGCGCGGGCTGACCGTGCTGTGCGCCCCGGCGCTGGCCGAGCAGTGGCAGGCGGAGCTGGCCAGCAAGTTCCGTATCGACGCCGAGCTGGTGCTGCCTGGCACGGTGAAGCGGCTGGAGCGCAACCGGCTGGACGACCAGTCCATTTTCGACCTGTACCCGCACACGGTCGTGTCCACCGACTTCATCAAGGCAACCAGGCACCGCGACGACTTCGTGCGGTCCTGCCCGGACCTGGTGATCGTGGACGAGGCGCACACCTGCATGGCGGACGGCACGTCCTCCGGCGGCCGGACGCTGCGCTACGACCTCGTCCGCCGGCTGGCCGAGGACCGGCGCCGGCACCTGCTGCTGGTGACCGCTACCCCGCACAGCGGCAAGGACGAGGGGTTCCGCAACCTGATCGGGCTGCTCGACCCCACGCTGTCCACTGTGGACCTGAGCACGAAGCAGGGTCGGGAGCACCTGGCCCGGCACATGGTGCAGCGGCGCCGCGCGCACATTCGCCGGTTCGTCGAGGACACCCCGTTCCCGGACGACCGCAAGACCCAGGAGCGCAAGTACTACCTGACCGAGGACTACCGCCGGCTGTTCGCCTCGGTCCTGTCCTACGCCAAGGAGACCGTGCGCGACGGTAGCGGCGGCGCGCTGCGCCAGCGGGTCCGGTACTGGTCCGCGCTGGCCCTGCTGCGGGCGCTGGCGTCTTCGCCCCGGGCCGCCGCCGCGACGCTGCACACCCGGGCCCGCGCGGCCGCGGCGGCGTCGGCCGACGAGGCCGACCGGATCGGCCGGGCGACCGTGCTGGATCTGGCCGAGGACGAGGCCGCCGAGTCGGTGGACGTGGTCCCCGGCGCCGATGACGCCCCGGAGGGCCGCAACCCCGAGCGGGACCGGCTGCTGCGGTTCGCCCGGGACGCCGACAAGCTGGCCGGGGCCCCGGACGCGAAGCTGGACTGTCTCGACGAGACCGTGCAGACCCTGCTGGCCGACGGCTACGACCCGGTGGTGTTCTGCCGGTTCATCGACACCGCCGAGTACGTCGCCGAGCACCTGCGCGCCAAGCTCGGCCGTACGGCGAGCGTCGCCGCGGTGACCGGCGCGCTGACCCCGCCCGACCGGGAGGCCACGATCTCCGAGCTGACCGGCACGGACGGCCGGCACGTGCTGGTAGCCACCGACTGCCTGTCCGAGGGCGTGAACCTGCAGGAGCACTTCCAGGCGGTGGTGCACTACGACCTGGCCTGGAACCCCACGCGGCACGAGCAGCGGGAGGGCCGGGTGGACCGGTTCGGCCAGCCCAAGCGGGAGGTCCGGGCGGTCACGATCATCGGCGCGGACAACCAGATCGACGAGATCGTGATGCGGGTGCTGCTGCGCAAGCACAACGAGATCCGCAAGCAGCTCGGGATCAGCGTGCCGGTGCCGGACTCGGCCAACGCGGTGGTCGAGGCGGTGCTCGAGGAGCTGTTCGTGGCCTCTCCGGTGGCCGAGCAGCCGGTGCTCGCCGGGCTGGAGGACGTCGTGGCCCGGCAGCGGACCGCGCTGCACGAGGAGTGGGACAGCTACGCGGCCAAGGAGAACGCGGCGCTGACCAAGTTCGCCCAGTCCGGCATCAAGCCCGACGAGGTGGCGCGCGAGCTGGCCGAAGTCCGCGACAGCCTGGGTTCCGACGCACAGATCGAGCATTTCGTGCGGGAGTCGCTGGACGCGCTGGGCGCCTCGCTCATCGACGCGGGCGCAGGGTTCGACGCGGTGACCACCACGCTGCCGCTCGGCCTGCAGGACGCCTTGCCGCCCGGCCACCCCGAGCCGCTGCCGTTCCGCGCCGAGCTGCCGATCCAGCCGAAGCAGGCGCACCTGGACCGCACCGACCCCGCGGTCGCCGCCATCGCCCGCTACGTGCTGGACAGCGCGCTGGACCCGCGCACTCCCGGCCCGCGCCCCGCCCGCCGCTGCGGCGTGATGCGCACCGACGCGGTGAGCAAGCGGACCACGTTGCTGCTGCTGCGGTTCCGGATGCACGTGACGCTGCCCGGCCGGGACGGCACCCGCACGATGGTGGCCGAGGAGGCCGGGATGCTGGCGTTCCGCGGCCGCCCACCCGAGCCGGACTGGTTGCCCCCGGACGAAGTCGCCGCCCTGCTGGCCGCTCGCCCAAGCGGGAACGTGCCGGCCGAGCTGGCCCGCGAGGACATCGACCGGGTGCGGGGCTGGCTGCCCCAGCTGCGGCCGGCGCTGGACGCACGCGCGGCCGAGGTGGCTGACGGGCTGCGCGAGTCGCACCTGCGGGTGCGCACCGCCACCCGACAGTCCGGGGCCAGCAAGCTCGACGTCCAGGCGCACACCCCGGTCGACGTGCTGGGCGTCTACCTGTACCTGCCGGAGGTGGCGCGATGACCCGCTCCCCCTTCCCGTCGCTGCGCGTCGCCGGCGGCCTGCTGCCCGCCGACCTGTTCGCCCGGATCATGGACGACGCCACGCTGCCCGGCCGCGAACCGGCCGACTACGGCCTCGGCGCCCGCCGCACGGTGCGCGAGGCGGCCTCGCGGGCCTTCGAAGACCTGAGCAAGGAATGGCGGGCCCTGGGCCGGGACCGCTCCCGCACCCGCGACTGGCTGCGCGCGCTCTACGGCTCCGACGGCCTCGGCTTCGGCCCGCTCGAGGCCCTGCCCGGCGGGCTTTCCGTGGACGGCAAGGCCTTCAAGGTCAGCCACCGCTGGCAGCACGTGCCGGTGCACTGGCTGCCCTGGGGCACCGACCTGGACCACCGCACCCGCGGCGTGGCCGGCGCCGCGGACGCGGCCCCGCAGTCGATGGTCCAGGAGCTGCTCAACCGCACCGACGAGCACCTGTACGCGATGATCTCCAACGGGCAGAAGCTCCGCCTGCTGCGCGACTCCCGCGCCCTCGCCGGCTCCGCCTACGTGGAGCTCGACCTCGAACTGATCTTCTCCGAGGGCCTGTTCCCCGACTTCCTCCTGCTGTACCGGCTGCTGCACGCCTCCCGGTTCGAGATCCGCTCCGGCGACTCCCCCGCGTCGTGCTGGCTGGAAACCTGGCGCACCACCGCGATCCAGCAGGGCGAGCGCGCGCTGGAGCGGCTACGCGGCGGCGTGGAGCACGCGATCAACACCCTGGGCACCGGCTTCGTGCGCCACCCGACCAACGGCGACCTCAACCGCCGCCTGGCCACTGGCTCGCTCGACCCGGCCGACTACAAGCGGGCCGTGCTGCGCCTGGTGTACCGGCTGCTGTTCTGGTTCGTCGCCGAGGACCGCGACGTACTGCTCGACCCGGCGGCACCCGCGGACGTCCGCAAACGCTACGACCGGTTCTTCTCCACCCGCCGCCTGCGCGACCGGGCCCGGCGCGGCGGCGCCGACCACCACGACGACCTGTGGGAGGCCGTGCGCCTGGTGTTCGACGGCCTCGGCTCCGACCGGGGCCGTCCCGAGCTGGGCATCCCCGGCATCGGCGGCATCTTCGAGCGGATCACCCGCGACGTGGACGGCACTCTCCTCGAGCCGAGCCGCCCCGACGAGCTGGACGAGCCGCTGGAAGGCATGCGCCTGACCAACGACGCGTTGCTGTCCGCCGTCCGCTCACTGGCCATTGTGGACGCTGCCGGTCAGCGCCGGCAGGTGGACTTCCTCAACCTGGATTCCGAGGAGCTGGGCAGCGTCTACGAGTCGCTGCTGGAGCTGCACCCCTCCTACGACCCCGTGGACAAGTCCTTCACCCTGACCGCCGCCGCCGGCAACGAGCGCAAGACCACCGGCTCCTACTACACCCCGTCCTCGCTGACCGAGGCCCTGCTGGACAGCGCCCTCGACCCGGTCCTCGACGACGCCGTCCGCGACGTGTCCGATGTGGACACTGCCGTCGAGGCCCTGCTCAACGTCACCGTCTGCGACCCCGCCTGCGGCTCCGGCCACTTCCTGGTCGCCGCCGCCCGCCGCATCGCCCGCCGCGTGGCCCAGCTTCGCAGTGGCGAGGAGGAGCCCTCCCCCACCCTGGTACGCACGGCCATGCGCGAGGTCGTCAGCCGCTGCGTCTACGGCGTCGACATCAACGAGACCGCCGCCGAACTGGCCAAGGTCTCCCTCTGGCTGGAGTCCGTCGAACCCGGCCGCCCGCTTCCCTTCCTGGACGCCAACATCCGCGTCGGCAACTCCCTGCTCGGCACCACCCCCGCCCTGATCGCCAAGGGCATCCCCCAGGAGGCCTTCAAACCCCTCGTCGGCGACGAGCCACCTGCCGCCCGCCTGATCGCCAAGCGCAACGCCGAGCAGCGCAAGGGCGAGTTCGACTTGTTCGCCTCCGACGGTCCCGTCACGGACAACACCGAGATCGCCACCCACACCCGCGACCTGCTCCGCTCCACCCCCCGCACCCTCGCCGACGTGTATGTCCAGCGCCGCCGCCTCCGCGACATCGACGGCGAGCGCCTCGCCGCCAAGCACGTCGCCGACGCCTGGTGCGCCGCCTTCGTCCAACCCAAGACCCAGGACACCGCCCTCCACGCGATCATCGGCTCCACCCTGGACTGGATCGCCACCGAGCCCGACACCCTGGATCGCGCCCACACCGCCGAGACGGTCGAAGCCCTCGCCCGCGACTACCGCTTCTTCCACTGGCACGTCGAGTTCCCCCACATCTTCGAAGTGCCGAGCGACGGCCCCGAGGTCGACCCGGCCACCGGTTGGCGCGGCGGCTTCTCCTGCGTCCTCGGCAACCCGCCCTGGGACCAGGTACAAGTCGACGCTCGCGAGTTCTTTGCCGTCTCGGCTCCGCACATTGCCGAAGCACAGAACATGTCCAAGCGCAATAAGATGATCAGCAATCTAGAGCTGTCCGATCCAGCGCTCTTCAACCAGTTTTCACAAGAGACTCGGCGCAACGATTGCTTTAAGCACTTCGTCCATGAATCTGGTCGCTACCCGCTCACCTCTTACGGTCGGCTCAATACTTATTCCCTCTTTGCAGAGAGCGCCAGAACAGCCCTCGCTTCGGTCGGCAGATGCGGTCAGATTGTTCCAACTGGCATCGCCACTGACTCGTTCAATAAGCACTTCTTCAGCAACCTGGTCAGCTCGCGGTCCCTTGCCTCCTTGTATGATTTTGAAAACGAGGAACGCGTTTTCCCGTCGGTCCATCACTCGTTTCGTTTCTGCCTATTGACCACGACCGGCATACAGCATCCTCAAGAGCGGATCAACCTGGCATTTCGCGTCCGTCAATCTGCTCAGATCAGCGACCGGCGCTTCATCTTGACACCCGAGGAGATTGGGCTACTCAACCCCAACTCTGGCACATGTCCGGTCTTCAACTATCGGCGCGACGCAGAAATCACGATCGCAATCTATCGGCGTATCCCCGTGCTGTGGCAGGAGAAGCCAGAACACAACCCGTGGGCTATTCAGTTCCAGCTAATGTTCATGATGAACACCGACTCGCATCGGTTTCGCACTCGAGACGAGCTTGAATCCGATGGATGGGTATTGCGCGGCAACCACTTTGTGCAAGGTCAGCATGAACGTATGCTTCCGCTCTACGAGGCCAAGATGATCCACCACTTCGACCACCGTCTCGGCACCTACAAGGACCAGACTGAAGCCCAGGCCAATATGGGCACGCTTCCCCGGCTCAGTCTTGATCAGAAGGATGATCCGAACTACACCGTCCTCCCCCGCTACTGGGTAGCCGAGTCCGAGGTGAACGACCGGCTTGCCCGCAAGGGTTGGGGCAAGGACTGGCTCCTCGGCTGGCGCGATATCTGCCGCAGCTCCGATGTGCGAACCCTCATCGCTAGCGCCATCCCCCGATCGGCGATCGGTCACACCAATCCCACCATGCTTTCGCGAGCCGATAGCGTCGCAGGCCTCTACGCAAATCTGTGCTCCTTCGCCCTCGACTACGTTGCGCGGCAGAAGATGGCCGGCACCCACCTCACTTTCGGCTACATGACCCAGCTCGCCGTTCTACCACCGCAGCACTATGAGCAGCCGTGCCCATGGGCCAACCCGCTCTCGCTGAGTAATTGGATCACCGGTCGGGTTCTGGAGCTGTCCTACACGACCTACGACATGGCTGGGTTCGCGCGGGATCATGGGGACACCGGGGCGCCGTTTCGGTGGGATGAGGAGCGGCGGTTCTGGTTGCGGGCGGAGTTGGATGCCGCGTACTTCCACCTGTACGGGGTGCCGCATGACGACGTGGACTACATCATGGACACGTTTCGGGCGTTCAGGAACAACGATCCGGAGCGGTTCGCTCGGACGAAGGCGGCGATTCTCGACATCTTCGACGATATGGCCAAGGCGATCGCGACCGGTGAGCCGTACCGGACCCGGCTCGATCCGCCGCCCGGCCACGGACCGCGGCACCCGGCCCGACCCGATTCGGGGGTGACATCCCATGGCTGAGGAGGCGGTTCGCGCGGGGTTGCTGCTGCGCACCTGTATGGAGGTACTCCGCGAGGCCGGAACGCCCATGTCGGGCCGGGATGCTCTCGCCGAGGTGGCCGAGAGGGTGCAGCTCACTCCTTACGAGCTGGCGCCGGTCAGCCAGGGCGGGCCTCCGCGCTGGGACAACCATCTTCGGTGGCACACCGGCGATGCGGTGACGGTCGGGTGGATGACCAAGGTCGGCGGCTGGGCGCTGACCGAGGCCGGTGAGGCCGCACTGGACACGTTCCCCGGCGACGCGCTGCACGCCGAGGTCCGCCGCCGGCTCAATGAGACCCTTCGGCAGCGCAAGCAGGCGCTGCAACGGCTGAGTGGCGACGAGCAGACCATCGCCCGGGCCTTGAGCCTCATCGGGCCCGGCTTCTGGACTTCACAGAACGATCTGGCGGAGCTGACCGGGGTCGAGCCCAACACGATCGCCCACTTTCTGGCGCAGGCCGGGCCGACTGGAGCACACCGCGTGCTCACTCCGGATGGCAAGGCTCCACGGGCCGGGTTGCTGCATGCCAACTACCGCGGCATCGACATCATGGAGCGACTCGCCAACGAGGGCGTCGATATCGACAGCTCGGGCCGCGCATCCCAGCAACAGCGGGTGACCGCCGCGGTGCTGCGCGAGCGTCTCGCCGAGGTGGATCCGCTGGACCAGGCGCCGGTCAAGCGGGCGTGGCTGGTGCGGGGGTCCTCGGTGGAGGGTCGGGATCTGGTGCCGGTGTGGCTGCGCAAGGAATCCATGTCGCTGGCCGCATCCCGGTTGCCGGTGGTTACCCCGCCGGTGCCCAGGACCGAGCTGAAGTCCCTTGTGGACGATGGATACCAGCACGCATCGTATTCCGCGCGGGAGGCGAAGCTGGCCGAGTTCGACGCGTTCCTCAACCGGATGCGGGCGGGCGACCTGGTGCTCACCACCACCCAGGGCAAGGCCTATGTCGGGCGCGTCACCGGGGACGCCGAGTATGTCGACTCGTCGGACAAGCGGTCGAACCTGCGCCGCGCGGTGGACTGGTTGAACGACAGCCGGCCCGTCCCCTTCAACAAGCTGCCCGACCCGCTGCCGGCCGCGCTGCAGACCCAGTCCGACGTCGTCGACATCACCGAGAACATCGCCGCCGTCGAGACCTTGCTGCGCGAGCTGGAGATCGAGGTGGCGGAGCCCGCCCCGGTGCCGGAGCGGACGCTGACGTTCCTGCCGGTCGACGACGACCTGGCGAACGACGTGATGATCGACAAGGCGTGGCTGCAGCGGCAGGCGGACCTGCTGTGGAACCGGCGCCAGCTCATCTTCTACGGCCCGCCCGGCACGGGGAAGACCTACCTGGCCCGCAGGCTCGCCCAGTACCTGGCCGGCAACCAGCCGAGCGCGGTCAAGCTCGTACAGTTCCACCCGTCCTACACCTACGAGGACTTCTTCGAGGGCTTCCGGCCGAAGCAGGAGGACGGCCAGCTCGTTTTCGATATCCACAAGGGACCGTTCCGGGTGTTGGTGGACGACGCCCGCGAGCACCCCGCCGACCCGTACATCCTGATCATTGACGAGATCAACCGGGCGAACCTTGCGAAGGTGTTCGGCGAGCTGTACTTCCTGCTGGAGTACCGGGACGATCCGATCAGCCTGCTGTACTCCACCGAGACCACCTTCACCATGCCGAAGAACGTGTTCATCATCGGCACCATGAACACCACGGACCGGTCCCTCGCGCTGCTGGACGCGGCCATGCGGCGGCGGTTCGCGTTCGTGGAGCTGCACCCGGCGCAGCCGCCGACCGCCGGTCTGCTCCGTGAATGGCTGCGCCGGAAGACCGAAGAGGGCATCGTCGAGCACCACAAGGACGCGGCCGAACTGCTGGATGCGCTCAACCGGGCCATCGACGAGCGCGACTTCGCCATCGGTCCGTCCTTCCTGATGCACGAGTACATCTACCGCAGCGCCGGCGCGCTGGCCGAGGTGTGGGAGACCTCGATTCTGCCGCTGCTGGAGGAGCACCACTACGGCAGCCCGCGGGAGATACTGGACCGCTACCGGCTCGACACGCTGCGCAAGAGCCTCGACAACCAGTCATGACCCTCGTCGAGCTGGAGGAGCTTCGAACGTCGCAGCACCGGCTGACGGACGAGGAGGGTCGGCTCCTGGCCCAGTCGGACCTGGTTACGGCGGCGCCCTCGAAGCTGGTGCGGGGCATGTGGGACGTCACACCGAAAGGCAAGGTCGGCGTCGCCCGGGTCGGCGACGTGCAACTGTGGATCAGACCGAAGCTGACGATCAACCGGTTGCTGTTCCTGCTCGGCTACGCGGCCGACCCGAAGGGTTGGCGCGACGAGGAGGTCGAGCTGACCACCGACGAGGAACTGGTTCCGGCCGTTGCCCACATGCTGTGGCGGCTGACCGAACGGGCGTTGCGGCAGGGGTTGCTGCAAGGCTACCGCGAGGTAGAGGACACCGCCCTGGTGCTGCGCGGACGGTTGCGTGAGGCGGACCAGCTGCGCCGTCAGCACGGGCGGGTCATCCCCATGGAGCTGCGGCACGACGAGTTCACCGTGGACATTCCGGAGAACCAGATCCTGCTCGCGGCCATCACCAGGATGCTCACCGTGCCCGGGCTGGACCCGTTCAGCCGGCGCCGG
>NZ_DASZCQ010000127.1:0-14004 GCF_035942955.1 Actinophytocola sp.
ATCTCGGTGCGCGGCACCATGACCTCGCGGGCGATCGTGCCGCGCAGCTCGAAAACCGAGTGGATCATCTCGCGCTCGTCGGCGTCGACCACCCCGCGTTCCTGAGCCATGTCGACGAGTTCGCGCAGCTCCACTTCGGAGGAGAACGGGCCCTCGCGGAAGCCGCGGCCGGGCGTGATCGCGTTACCGATCAGGATCAGCAGCCGGGACAGCGGGCCGAGCACCGAGCCGAGCGCCCGCACCGGACCGGCCGCGATCAGCCCCACCGAGTACGGGTGCTGCCGGCCTAGCGTGCGCGGGCCGACGCCGACCAGCACGTAGCTCACCACGATCATCCCCAGCGCGGCGGCCAGCCCGGCCCAGCCGGGGTCGATCAGGCGCAGGCACGCGACGGTCACCAGCACGGTGGCCGCCAGCTCGCAGCTCAACCGCAGCAGCAGCAACAGGTTGACGTACCGCGGCCGCTCGGACACCACGGCGAGCAGCTGGCGGGCGCCCGCCTGCCCGGACCGCACCATGCCCTCGACCCTGGCGCGGGACAACGCGGACAGCGCCGCGTCGGCACAGGCGAACAGGCCGGCGGCGAGCACAAGGATCACCGCGATGACCAACAACCCAGCCGACCCCGACATCGCGATCCCTCACCTCAGCCCGACGAGCCCTCGTCGGGCTCGGTTCGCCCACGGGGCTCGTTCAGCCCGACCGCGCCGAGCAGCCGGTCGTCCTCGCGGCGCTGCGCGGCCCGACGGCGCGCCTCGGCCCTCGCCTGGCTGAAGTCGGCGAGAATCCGCTTCTGCAGCGTGAACATCTCGCGCTCCTCGGCCGGCTCCGCGTGGTCGTAGCCGAGCAGGTGCAGCACGCCGTGCACGGTCAGCAGGTGCAGCTCCTCGAGCAGGCTGTGACCGGCCTGCCGGGCCTGCTCGCGGGCGAACGCCGGGCACAGCACGATGTCGCCGAGCAGGGCCGGGCCGACGTCCGCGGCGTCCGGGCGGCGCGCGGAGTCCAGCTCGTCCATGGGAAAGGCCATCACGTCGGTCGGGCCGGGCAGCTCCATCCACCGCTCGTGCAGGTCGGCCATCACGTCCAGCTCCACAAGCAGCACGGACAGCTCGGCCAGCTTGCTCACGCCCAGCCGGTCCAGCGCGAACCGGGCCGCGGCGGCGATGGAGGGCTCGTCGACCGCGACCCCCGACTCGTTGGCGATCTCGACACTCATGCGCGGCCCGTCATCGTCCCCGTCGCGCCTGGCCGACCGCGCCGCGCCGGCGCGGATCGCGCACCTCGCCCTTGGCGTCCTGGGCCGCCTGCCAGCGGTCGTAGGCGTCCACGATGTGCCCGACCAGCTTGTGCCGCACCACGTCGTGGCTGGTCAGCACCGAGAAGTGGACGTCGTCGACCCCATCGAGGATCTCCTGCACCACCCGCAGCCCGCTGACCGTGCCGCCGGGCAGGTCGACCTGGGTGATGTCCCCGGTCACCACGATCTTGGAGCCGAACCCCAACCGGGTCAGGAACATCTTCATCTGCTCCGGCGACGTGTTCTGCGCCTCGTCGAGAATGATGAACGCGTCGTTCAGCGTGCGACCGCGCATGTATGCCAGGGGGGCGACTTCGATGGTGCCGGCCTGCATGAGGCGGGGGATCGACTCGGGGTCGACCATGTCGTGCAGGGCGTCGTAGAGGGGGCGCAGGTACGGGTCGATCTTCTCGTAGAGGGTGCCGGGCAGGAAGCCGAGGCGTTCGCCCGCCTCGACGGCGGGGCGGGTGAGGATGATCCGGTTGACCTGCTTGGCCTGCAAGGCCTGCACGGCCTTGGCCATGGCGAGGTAGGTCTTGCCGGTGCCGGCCGGGCCGATGCAGAACACCACGGTGTGCGCGTCGATGGCGTCGACGTAGCGCTTCTGGTTGAGGGTCTTGGGACGGATGGTGCGGCCGCGGCGGGACAGGATGTCGAGGCTGAGCACCTCGGCCGGGGACTCGGTCGAGCCGGCGGAGAGCATGCTCACGGTCCTGCGGACCGCGTCGGGACCGAGGTGCTGGCCGCGGGTGGCCAGCACGACGAGCTCGGCGAAGACGCGCTCGGCGAACGCCACGTCGCTCGGCGAGCCGGACAGCGTGACCTCGTTGCCGCGCACATGGATGTCGGCGTCGAGCAGCTCCTCGGCGGCCTTGAGGTTCTCGTCGCGCGAGCCGAGCAGGGCGAGCACGGCGTCATCCGGCACGGCGAACCGGGACTGGGCTACGGACTCGACGGTCTTGGGCTCCGTTGGCGCACCAGAAGTACGGGCAAGATCGCCCTCTGTGGTACCCGTCACGTGCTCTCGGTCCTGCCTTCTGCGCGTGCGCGCCAACTCGACTCGGTGATGTCCCCATTGATGCTAGCCGGAGCGGCCGACGCCACGCATGGGACAAACCGTCAGCCGGTCCGGTACGGCCGGCCGAACAGCCCCAGCTGCTCCCCGCCAAGCACGTGCAGGTGCGCGTGGAACACCGTCCGCCCGGCGTCCGGGCCGGTGTTGAACACCATCCGGTACCCGGACTCGTCGATCCCCTCCTGCTTGGCCACCTCCACGCCCGCCAGCATCACCTCGGCCAGCAGCGCCGGATCCTCCGACGCCAGCACCGCGGCGTCCTCGTAGTGTTGCCGCGGCACGACGAGCACATGGATCTCCGCCTGGGCGTTGATGTCCCGGAACGCGTACGTCAACCCGGTCTCGTACACCGGCGTGGACGGGATGTCCCCAAGGACGATCTTGCAGAACAGGCAGTCGGCCTCTGTCGAAGACATGCGCGCAAGATTATCGGCAACCGCACGGGCCTCGGGTCCGGCCGGGCTCCGGCAGGCCAAGATCGCCCGGCAGACGCAGGGCTGCGGCACAGCCGGGCTACCGCAACGCGACACACGGCTGCACCAACGCACAACACGCCTCCCCGAAGGCGAGACACACCGGGCCAGGGACCGCGATCCCAGGCGTGTCCCGCACTCGGGTAGCCACTGGACGCGTTCGCGCAGGTGAGTCACGCCCCGGCGCCACCACACCGGGCAACCCGGCCGGCACCTGACTTTGCCGGCCCCGGGGGGTCCGGGGGGCGAAGCCCCACCGGCCGGGGCCTGGGGGCCGGGCCCCAGAAAACACCATCCGAGGAAAGGGGCCCGCGCTCTCCGCGGGCAGAGGCCGGGGACGAGGATGCCGCGTAGCGGTGAAGCCTGGGGGTCGCTCCACCGCCACGCGGCGCCGCCGGACCGAGGGGGGAGGTGTCCGGCGGAAGTCCTGTGTTACCCCTCGGTTGGGTCAAAGAGTAGACCGTGTTCCGCTCTTAGCGCCAGCGCCCTGTGAGAACTGCTAACGCACCGATAGCTACGGCGGCGGCGGTGGAGGCGCGCATGACCGATGGTCCGAGCCGGACTACCTGCGCACCCGCGGTTTTCAGCAGCTCGATCTCGTCGGGTGAGACGCCGCCCTCCGGGCCGACGATCATGAGCAGGTCGCCGCTATCCGGCCAGGTGAGGTCCGTCAGGGGGGTGGTCGCGGAGCTCTCGAGGAGCAGGGCGGCGGCGCTGGATGCGACCAGCTCGGCCAGGCCCATCGTGCCGACCGGCTCGGCCACCTCCGGGACCCAGGCGCGGCGGGCCTGCTTGGCGGCCTCCCGGGCGGTGCCGCGCCACCTGGCCAGGGCCTTGGCACCGCGCGGCCCGTCGTCCCACCGGGCGATCGACCGCGCCGCGCGCCACGGGATCACGGCGTCGGCGCCGGCCTCGGTGGCCAGCTCCACGGCCAGCTCGCCGCGGTCGCCCTTGATCAGGGCCTGGGCGACGACCAGCCGGGGCCGCGGCGGGGGCTCGGTCCAGCGGCGCAGCAGCCGAAGGTCCAGCACATCGCGGCCGGCGGACTCGACGACGCAGCGCGCAAGGGATCCCTTGCCGTCGCCCAGCATCAGCTCCTCGCCGGGAGTCAGCCGGCGGACCGTCGCGGCGTGGTGGCCTTCGGGACCGTCGAGCACGAAGCGGTCGCCGGAAGGCAGCGAGTCGACGAGGAAGACGGGGGCCGTGGTCACCGGCCGCGGGAGCGCAGCCTGGAGAAGATGCCGCCGCCGGCCCTGCCGTTCACGGTGGCCAGGGTGTGCTCCTCCTCGCCGCGCAGGCTGGCCAGCTCGCGGAGCAGCTCCGCCTGGCGGCCGTCCAGCTTGGCCGGGATCTCGACCTCGATGTGCACGTACAGGTCGCCGCGGCCGTCGAGGCGGCCGGACGAGCGCAGCCGGGGCAGGCCGTGGCCGGGCAGCAGCAGCTCGGTGCCCGGCTGGGTGCCCGGCTCCAGCTCCAGCTCGACCGGGCCGTCCAACGTCTCGAGGGGGATCACCGCGCCGAGGGCCGCGGTGGTCATCGGGATGCGCAGGGTGCAGTGCAGGTCGGCGCCGTTGCGCTCGAAGGTCGAGTGCGGGATCTCGACGACCTCGACGTACAGGTCGCCGGCCGGGCCGCCGCCGGGGCCGACCTCACCCTGGCCGGACAGCCGCACGCGCATGCCGTCGGCGACGCCGGGCGGGATCTTCGCGGTGATCGTCCGCCGGGCGCGCACCCGGCCGTCGCCGCCGCACTGCCGGCACGGGTCGGGGATGACCTCGCCGAGGCCGCGGCACACCGGGCAGGTGCGCGCGGTGACCACCTGGCCGAGGAAGGACCGCTGCACGGACTGGACCTCGCCCCGTCCGCCGCAGGTGTCGCAGGTCTGCGGCACCGTGCCGTCCGCGCAGCCGGAGCCGCGGCAGACGTCGCAGACCACGGCGGTGTCCACGGTCAGCTCGCGGCTGACGCCGGTGTTGCACTCCTCGAGGGTCAGCTCGATCCGGATCAGCGCGTCGGTGCCCGGCTGGACCCGGCTGCGCGGACCCCGCGCCGGACCGCCGCCGGTCGCGCCGAAGAAGGCGTCCATGATGTCGCCCAGCCCGAACCCGGCGAACGGGTCGCGCATGCTGCCGGCCCCGCCGCCGTTGGCCAGCGGGTCGCCGCCCATGTCGACGATCTTGCGCTTCTGCGGGTCGGAAAGGACCTCGTAGGCGGCGGTGACGTCGCGGAACCGCTGCTGCGCGTCGGCATCAGGGTTCACGTCCGGGTGCAGCTCGCGGGCCAGCCGGCGGTACGCGCGTTTGATCTCATCGGACGTCGCGTCCGGGCGCACCCCGAGGATGCCGTAGTAGTCCCTCGCCACCTTGTCCAGTCCTCCTGCCCCGGTGCCCTCGCGGCCTGGCGCTCCTCGGGGCTCCCTTTCGTACCTCGTGCTCGACGCCCTGGCGTTACCGCCCGGACAGGATCTCCCCGACGTAGTTCGCAACGGCTCGGACCGCCGCGATCGTTCCCGGGTAGTCCATTCTGGTCGGCCCGACCACGCCCATGCCGCCGAACAGCAGGTCGCGCGAGCCGTAGCCGACCGAAACCACAGACGTGCTGCGCAAGTCCTCGGCCTCGTTCTCCTCCCCGATCCGCACGGTGACCGTTCCGGGCACCCGAGCCGCGGCGAGCAGCTTGAGCACCACGACCTGCTCCTCGAGCGCCTCGAGGATCTGCCGCAGCGAGCCGGGGAAGTCGGCGGCGTTGCGGGTGAGGTTGGCCGTGCCGCCGAGCACGAGGCGCTCCTCCGGATGCTCGACGAGCGACTCGACCAGGACCGTGGACAGCCGGGTCATTGCGTCGCGCAGCTCGGACGGCGACTCGTCGAGCAGCTCGCTCACCTTGGCCGCGGCCTCGGTGAGCCGGTGGCCGGCCAGGGTGGAGTTGAGCATGGTGCGCAGCCGCCCGACGTCGTCGTCGGTGATCACGTCGCCGAGCTCGATCATCCGCTGGTCCACCCGGCCCGTGTCGGTGATCAACACCAGCATGACCCGGGCCGGGGTGATCTTCACCAGCTCCAGGTGCCGGACCGTGGACCTGGTCAGCGTCGGGTACTGGACCACGGCGACCTGCCGGGTGAGCTGGGCCAGCAGCCGCACGCTGCGCCGGAGCACGTCGTCGAGGTCGATGGCGCCGGCGAGGAAGGAGTGGATCGCGCGCCGCTCGGCCACCGACAGCGGCTTGACCTCGGCCAGCCGGTCGACGAACAGCCGGTAGCCCTTGTCGGTCGGGATGCGGCCGGCGCTGGTGTGCGGCTGGGTGATGTAACCGTCCTCCTCGAGCGAGGCCATGTCGTTGCGGATCGTGGCGCTGGAGACGCCGAGGTTGTGCCGGTCGACGATGGCCTTGGACGCCACGGGCTCGTGGTTGGACACGTATTCGGCGACGATCGCACGCAGCACCTCGAAACGACGCTCATCCGTGCTCGCCACGCGTCACCTCCTCAGCGTACGGTCCACCTCACCTCAAGTTTACGGAGCGATCCGTGAGAACGGCTGGTACCTGGTTGCACAGCATGTTGGAGCCGCCATGACGTCGTCGGTCGTGACCACGGTCTTCCTTCCGATCACGGTCGCCGTGATCATGCTCGGGCTCGGGCTTTCGCTGACCGTCGGCGACTTCACCAGGGTGGCGCGCCAACCGCGGGCCGCGGTGATCGCGCTGGCCTGCCAGGTCCTGGTGCTGCCGGCGCTGTGCCTCGGTCTGGTGCTGCTGTTCGACCTCGCGCCGCTGCTGGCCGTGGGCATGATGCTGCTGGCCGCGTCGCCCGGCGGCACGACCGCGAACATCTTCAGCCACCTGGCCCGAGGGGACGTGGCGCTGAACATCAGCCTGACGGCGATCAACTCGGTGCTGGCGGTGGTGACCCTGCCGATCGTGGTGAACCTGGCGCTGGCTGTTTTCCTGGACGACGGCGGCAGCGCCGATCAAGCGATCGGGCTGCAGCCGGCGAAGATGGCCCAGGTGGTGGCCATCGTGCTGGTGCCGGTGGCGATCGGGATGTGGATCAGGGCCCGGTACGCCGGGTTCGCAGAGCGGATGCGCCGACCGGTGCGGGCGGCCTCGATCGTGGTGCTGGTCGCCGTGATCGGGGTGGCGATGTTCCAGGAGCGGGCGAACATCGGCGGCTTCCTCGAGCAGGTCGGCGTCGTGGCGCTGCTGCTGAGCGTGCTGAGCCTGGCGATCGGCTACGCGGTGCCGCGGCTGTCCCGGGTCAGCCACCGGCAGGCGATCGCGTCGTCGTTCGAGATCGGCATCCACAACGCCACCCTGGCGATCACGATCGCGCTGAGCCCCGCGCTGCTGAACAACTCCACGATGGCGATCCCGGCCGCGGTGTACGGCGTGGTGATGTTCCTCCCGGCCGGCGCGCTGTGCTGGTACTTCGCCCGCTACCGCGCCCGCGAGACCCTGGTCTCGTCCCAGACCGGAGTGTCCACTTCGGACACGTGACCGTCGGAGCGGAACACCAGGTAGCGGTCGAACGAGCGGGCGAACCAGCGGTCGTGGGTCACCGCGACGACCGTGCCCGCGTAGCCCTCCAGCGCGTCCTGGAGCGCCTCGGCAGAGGTCAGGTCCAGGTTGTCGGTGGGCTCGTCGAGCAGCAGCAGGGTGGCGCCGGACAGCTCGAGGAGCAGGATCTGGAACCGCGCCTGCTGCCCGCCGGACAGCGTCTCGAACCGCTGCTCGCGGCATCCGGCGAGGCCGTACCGGGACAGCGCCGCCGACGCGGTGCCCTGGTCCATCCCGGATCGGGTGCCGTCGCCGTGCCAGAGGATGTCCAGCAGCGTCCGGCCCGCCCACTCGGGATGCCGGTGGGTCTGGGCGAACAGGCTGGGCGCCACCCTGGCGCCCAGCTTCCACCGGCCGGTGTGCGCGACGTCGTCGCCGGCGAGCAGGCGCAGGAAGTGGCTCTTGCCGGAGCCGTTGGAGCCCAGCACGACCACACGGTCGCCGTAGAACACCTCGAGATCGAACGGCTCCATCAGGCCGGTCAGCTCGAGCCGCTCGCAGATGATCGCGCGGACGCCGGTGCGCCCGCCGCGCAGCCGCGGCTTGACCCGTTCCTGGCGCGGCGGCAACGGAGGCGTGCCGGCCTCTTCGAACTTGCGCAGCCGGGTCTGGGCGGCCTTGTACTTCGGGGCCATCGACTCGTGGTACTTCGCGAGTTGACCGAGCCACCGGACCAACTCGACCAGCTTGTCGTGCTCCTCGTCCCAGCGCAGCCGAACCTCGGCCATCCGCTCAAGGCGGGCCTCCCTGGCCGCGTGCCAGGTGCCGAACCCGCCGCCGTGCACCCAGGCCGTCTCCCCCTCGAGGGTGACCACGTGGGTGGCCACGGTGGCCAGCAGCTCCCGGTCGTGGCTGACCATCAGCACCGCCTTGGCCGACTCGGCGAGCCGCTCCTCCAGCCAGCGCTTGCCCGGCACGTCGAGGTAGTTGTCCGGCTCGTCGAGCAGCAGCACCTGGTCCTGGCCGCGCAGCAACGCCTCGAGCACCAGCCGCTTCTGCTCGCCGCCGGACAGCGTGTGCACCGGCCGGAACCTGGCCCGGTCAAAGGGAATTCCGAGTGCGGCGACGGTCACCGTGTCCCACAGGACCTCGGCGTCGTAGCCGCCGGCCTCGCCCAAGTCCTGCAGTGCGTGGGCGTATCGGAGCTGGGTGGGTTCGTCGTCGGTCTCCATGAGCGCGAGCTCCGCGGCGTCCAGCTCGGCCGCGGCCGCGCGCAGGGCCGGGTGCGCCACGGCGAGCAGCAGGTCGCGCACGGTCGTGTCGGCATCCCGGACGGAGCCGACGAACTGCGGCATCACGCCGAGGCCGCCCCGCACCGACACCCCGCCGTCGCCGGGTGCCAGCTCACCGGCGAGGATGCGCAGCAGTGTGGTCTTGCCCACGCCGTTCGCGCCGACCAGCGCGACCACCTGGCCGGCGCCGACCCGGAAGGAGACGTCGCGGAACAGCCGGCGCCCGTCGTCGAGCCGGAACCCCAGACCGTTCGCCTCCAGAAAACCCATGGCTTGATAGTTCATTACCGCAACCTCGGACGGCGAACGGTTTTGCCCGATAAGGCAGAGTGAGAACCATGGCAACAGCGTTCGTCACCGGCGGCTCGGGGTTCATCGGCGGCCGGCTGATCATGCGCCTGGTCGAGGACGGGCACACGGTCCGCGCCCTTGCCCGCACGGAGGGCGCCGCGGCACGGGTCGCCGAGCTCGGCGCCGAGCCGCTGCCCGGAGACCTGTCCGACCTCGACGCGCTCGTCGCCGCCGCCGAGGGCGCCGATCTCGCCTTCCACGCCGCCGCGTGGACCGGCCCCGGCGGCACCATGGCCGAGTTCACCGCCACGAACGTGGACGGCACCCGCAACGTGATCGCCGCGTGCCGCAAGGCCGGCGTCCGCCGGCTGGTGCACGTCGGCACCGAGGCCGCGCTGATGGCCGGCCAACCGCTGGTCGACGTGACCGAGTCGGCCCCGTTACGCCCCGACTCCCCCGCGCCCTACCCGGCCACCAAGGCGCTGGCCGAGCAGCTCGTCCGCAGCGCGTCCACCGAGACCCTGGAGACCGTGGTGGTGCGGCCGCGGTTCGTCTGGGGCGCCGGCGACACCAGCGTGCTGCCGGAGCTGGTGGCCGCCGTGCGGGTCGGGCGGTTCGTCTGGATCGGCGGCGGCATGCACCTGACCGACACCACCCACGTGGACAACGCGGTGGAGGGCCTGGTGCTGGCCGCGGAGCGGGGCCAGCCGGGCGAGGCGTACTTCGTCACCGACGGTGAACCGGTGGTGTTCCGGGAGTTCGTCTCCGAGCTGCTGGACACCCAGGGCGTCCCGGCGCCGCGCCGGAGCCTGCCGCTCGGGGTGGCGCGGCTGCTGGCCGAGGCCGGGGAACGGGTCTGGAAGGTGCTGCGCCGGCCGGGCGCGCCGCCGCTGGACTACTTCACGCTGTGGGCGTCCGGTCTACAGTGCACGATCAACATCGACAAGGCGCGCACGGAGCTGGGCTACGTCCCGGTGCGCACCCGCGAGGAGGGATTCGCCGAACTGCGCGCCTAGCGAACCAGCGTGGCGGGGTGAGCCGATCTTGGCGCGGTGCGTAACCTGTTGCGGGGTGCGTTGAGCCGAGTTCGAAAGGGATGCCGGGTGACCGACACGCCGATCTACGACCAGATGCAGTGGGAGTTCCGAGCGCAGAACACCCCGAGCGATCAACCATCCCGGTCGGCCACCGGCGGCTCGCGCCGGCAGGACGGCAGCCGGCGCCCGGTCTCGGTGTGGGCGCTGGTCGACGAGCACCGCAGGCGATCCTGAGCCCGGCGTTGCGCAGGCTGCTGCCGGACCCTCAGGTCGAGCTGGACGGCGCCGAGCTCGAGCGGATCTACGACTATCCGGATTCGCTGACCGCGCCGTGGGTTCAGGTCAACTTCGTCAGCACCGCCGACGGGGCGTCCACTGTGGACGGTCGATCGTCCGGCATGTCCAGCCGGGGCGACAAGCGGATCTTCGCGCTCGGCCGGGACCTGGCCGACGTGATCATGGTGGGCGCCGGCACCGCGCACATCGAGGGGTACGGCGGGGTCAAGCGCACCGAGGTGCGCGCGGAGCGGCGGGCGCGGCACGGGCTGTCCGAGGTGCCGCCGATCGCGGTGGTCACCCGCCGCTGCTCGGTCGAGCCGGACTCGCCGCTGGTCGCCGACACCGCCGCGGCGCCGATCGTGCTGACCTGCTCGGCCGCGCCCGAGGAGCGCCGCGCGGCGCTCACCGACGCCGGCGCCGACGTGGTGGTGGCCGGCGACCACACCGTCGATCTGTCCAAGGCCCTCGCCGCGCTGGCCGAGCGCGGGCTGCTGCGGGTCAACTGCGAGGGCGGCCCGCACCTGTTCGGCGAGCTGATCGCCGAGAACCTGGTCGACCAGCTCTGCCTGACCGTCGCGCCGCTGCTGGTCAGCGGGGACGCCACCCGGATCGCCGTCGGGCTGCTGCCGTCCGCCGCCCCGGTGCCCCTCGAGCTCGCCTCGGTGCTCACCGAGGACGGTCACCTCATGCTTCGCTACCGCCGCCGGTGAGCTGCACCCGGCCGCCGGACAGCACATCCGCCAGGTTGAACCGCACCGGCTGCTCGAGCTGCTCGTAGGTGCACGAGCGCGGCTCGCGATCCGGGCGCCAGCGGACGAACTGCGCGGTGTGCCGGAACCGGGTGCCCTCCATGTAGTCGTAGCGCACCTCGAGCACGCGCTCCGGGCGCAGCGGCACGAACGACATGTCCTTGCCGGCGTTCCACCGGTTGCCCTCCCACTGCCGCGACGTGCCCGCGTCGCCGAACTCCCGCGCCCAGTTCCACGGGTGGTCGGCGAGATCGGTGACCAGTGGTTGGAGCTCCTCGAACAGCTCCTTGCGCTGCGCCATCGGAAGGGCGCCGACCACGCCGACCGAGGCGAGCTTGCCCTCGTCGGTGTAGAGCCCGAGCATCAGCGAGCCGATCAGCCCCGGGCCCTTCTTGTGCACCCGGTAGCCGGCCACCACGCAGTCCGCGGTGCGCTCGTGCTTGACCTTGGCCAGCACCCGCTTGTCCGGCTCGTAGATCCCGTCCAGCGGCTTGGCGATCAGCCCGTCGAGGCCGGCGCCCTCGAAGATCTCGAACCACTGCCGGGCCACCTCGATGTCCCGGGTCGCCGGGGTCACGTGGACCGGCGGCTCGACGTCTTTGAGCGCCTCCTCCAGCGCGGCGCGGCGCTCGGCGAACGGTCGCTGCATCAGGTCGGTGTCGTCGATGGCGAGCAGGTCGAACGCGATGAACATGGCCGGGGTCTTCTCGGCGAGCATGTTCACCCGGGACGCGGCCGGGTGGATGCGCTGGGACAGCAGGTTGAAGTCGAGGCGCCCGGTCTCCGGGTTGGCCAGGATGATCTCGCCGTCCACCACGCTGCGCGGCGGCAGGTTCGCCTTGACCGCGGTGACCACGTCGGGGAAGTAACGGGTCATCGGCCGCTCGTTGCGGCTGCCGATCTCGACCTCGTCGCCGTCCCGGAAGATGATCGATCGGAAGCCGTCCCACTTGGGCTCGTAGAGCCGGTCCGGCGGGATCGCGCCGACCGGCTTGGCCAGCATGGGCAGGACGGGTGGCATCACGGGTAGCTGCACACGGGTCATTGTGCCTGCTAACCGCAACCTCACCTCGGAGCTGCGACGCTGCACACGATGAGACGCCGAGGCATGTCACTGCTCGCCGCCTCGGTCGCCGCCGTCGGCCTGCTCGCCGGCTGCACGGCCGGCCCGTCGGACCGCCCGGAGATCGTCGTCAACGACGGACCCGGCGGATCCCCCGGCACCCCGGGCGACGCGCCGACCCCGGCGGTGCCGCCGCTCGAGGAGCCGCAGCGGGCGAGCATCCGGTGGAACACGTGCCCGGACAACGTTCTCGCCCGCATTGAGCAACCGCCGCTGCCGGCCGGGCTCGGCGTCCAGTGCGGCCGGGTACGGTCCACGATGGACTCGCCGTACGCGCCCGGCCGGGGCTTCATCAACGTACAGGTGCTCAAGGTCGGGACCGGGCCGATCCCGCTGGTCGTGGTCAACGACGTCGGCGGGCAGCCGGGCATGGTCTACGCCGCCCGGCTGGCCACGACCCTCCCGCGCGACTTCTTCCAGCGGTTCTCCCTGGTCGGCGTGGACCGGCGGGGCACGGGCAACACCGAGCCGCCGGACTGCGTGCCACCGGAGATCCGCGTGGAGATCGTCGGCACCGACCCGACCGGCACCGACGCCGACGACTGGCTCGACCCGGCCAAGACCGCCGGACAGCAGTGCCAGATCGAGCTGGAGAGCAAGCTGCCCGCGCTGGACACCTGGCGCACCGCCGTCGACCTCGACACGCTGCGGCAGGCACTCGGCCTGCCGCGGCTGCACGCCATCGGGCACGGCGAGGGATCGCGGGTGCTGACCGTGTACGCCGACCGGTTCCCCGACCGGGTCGGCCGGTTCGTGTTGGACGGGCTGCCCGACGCCGCGCAGGACGCGGTGATCGGCCTCGAGGACGTCGCCGCCGGCGCGCAGGCCACCTGGCAGGCCTTCGCCGAGGACTGCGTGAACCGCGGCTGCGAGCTGGGCGCCGACCCGCACCAGGCGCTCCCGGCACTGCTCACGCAGCTGCGCGCGCAGCCGCTGAGCGCGCCCAACGGCATCCGGGTGGGGCCGGGGGTCGCGGTGCGCGCGGTGCTGGTCGGGCTGGCCGACCGGCGCGCCTGGCCCGCCCTGTCCGCGGCCATCGACGCCGCGCGGCGCGGTGCCGGCGGCGGCCTCGGCGCGCTGATCGCACCGGTCGTGCTCGGCACCGACGGGCAGTCGCCCACGTTCGACAACGAGCTGGTGGTCGGCTGCAACGACACCAGGACCCGGCTGACCGTCGAGCAGCTCAACGGCATCGCGCGCGACTGGACCTCCAAGTACCCCCTGTTCGGCACCGTGATCGCGCATCGCCTCGCGCTGTGCGGGGTATGGCCGGTGCCGTCCACCCCGGTGCCGACGCCGACGGCGAAGGGCGCTCCCCCGATCGTCGTGCTCGGCACAGCCAGCGACCCGGTCACGCCGCTACCGGGCACCGAGCGGGCGGCCGGCCAGCTGGACAACGCCGTGGTAGTCACCTGGCAGGGCGGCGGGCACGGCGCGCTTGGCTACTCCTCCTGCGCCACCGACGCCGCCAGGGCGTTCCTCATCGACGGCACCGTCCCCCGGCACGGCACCGCCTGTCCCCCGTGACGGTGTCGTGAGTCTTTGTGGTGCTATACGCCCACAACAGACTCACGACAGGTCTTTGAGCGCGCGTTGGGCGCGCTCCAGCTCGGCCTGTAGCGCCGCGACCCGCTCCTGCTGCTGCCGCCTCGCCGACTCCAGCGCCCGGTCGACCGCCTCGGCGACGTCGGCCGGCAGCGACTTGGCCGCCTTGGCGATGTCGGCGGGCGGCACGGGCGTGGGTCGCACCGTGCGCTTCTTGCCGACCGCCACCTCGACGGTCCACTCACCGGCGGGGTTGGAGTGCAGCGTCACCGTGACCTCGGCCGCCGGGCGCGGGCCGGCGCCGGACTTGGCCGTGCGGCGCGGGGTTGCCGGTGTGGCGGCGGTGGAC
>NZ_DASZCQ010000128.1:0-95070 GCF_035942955.1 Actinophytocola sp.
CGCATTCCGATCGTTTCAACCCCAGCCCGCCGGGCGGCCGGCCGCCCGAAGCGCAGCTTTACCGGTTCGTGCGCAGCAGCTCGGTCCGCAACCTGCGCTACGCCCACCTGCTTGTCGAGGCGGCAGTGGCCCGGGACACCCTGCCTCGGCCGTATAACCCACCGACCGTCAAGCCTCGACCCCGCAGCCGAGAATCCGCCGAAGTCAGTATCACCACGACCTGTTCGCAACCACGCCGGGACCTCCGGCGACCAGTTGCCCGGGAGCTGGCGCAGCTTGTCCGGGTAACCCGGATGGTGATCACCTGTACGGTCGACGCCCCGCGGCTGACCATGACACCGATGTAGGCCGCCGCGCATTGACGTTCGTGGGGTTTACGTGTCCGAGGACGATCTTGCGCACTATTCACCCGCCGCGTACTTGGCACCTGAGCGCCAGCCTCGGCTGCCGAGGGCCGCTGTATGCGAACGTTCCGTGGGGGCGGTGACTTGTCCGAGTCGTGCACGCTAACCACACGAGTCGGAAACATCTTTGCCAGGTGGCAGGCTGCAGGAGGTTCCGCGCGAACTGCGGTCGCGCGGAACTGCCGCCCGGACACGCGACGGAGTTTGCCGGTCACCACGTAACGGGCAGTGCCGACAGGTCGACTCATAGGTGGTCTGACGACATCCCTGATCGGATCGGTGGATGAAGAAGCTCGAAGCGCACGAAGTCCCGTTGTCCAAGGTGTTCTCAAGTGACTATGAGTTTGCCATCCCCGACTATCAGCGGCCGTACACGTGGGGTGTCGAGCAGGCGACACAGCTCTTGGAAGACCTCTACGAGGCGGTGGAGCGGGACCCGGATGATCCGTACTTCCTCGGCTCCATCGTCCTGGTGAAGGAGGCCAACGCGCCGCTGGCGGAGGTGATCGACGGACAGCAGCGGTTGACCACACTCACCATACTGCTGTCGGTGCTCCGCGAGCTGTGTGACAATCCGACCGACGCGGGCAACCTTGACAAGTTGATTTGGGAACCCGGTGACACCATCCAGGACCTCGCGTCCCGGCCGAGGGTCCGGTTAAGACGGAGGGACGAGGACTTCTTCCGCAAACACGTACAGGACAGGGGCGCCCTCGCGGTGCTGGAGGCGGGCGTGGCGCCGGCGAACGACGCCCAGGAACGCATTGTGGCCAACGTGCGGGAGTTGCGCCGGCTCTTGGGCAAGAAGTCCGACGTTGAACGGCTGGCGTTGGCCAAGACAATCGTGCAGCGAACCTTTTTGGTAGTGGTCAGCACATCCGACCTGACCAGCGCGTATCGCATCTTCTCGGTGATGAACTCACGCGGCGTCGAGTTGGCGCCCGCCGACATCTTCAAATCGAAGGTGATCGGCGCCCTGCTTGACGACCTGAAGGAGAAGTACGCCGCTAGGTGGGAAGACCTGGAGGCCGACCTCGGCCGGGAAGCATTCTCCGACCTGTTCTCACATATCCGAATGGTCTACATGAAGGTCCGGGCCCGCGAACAGCTGCTCCTTGAGTTCGACAACCACGTTCTCAACCGGTACCTGCCGGATCGCCCGACCGATTTCGTCGATTCGGTGCTGGAACCGTATGGCCGCGCGTACCTCGACATTCTCAACAGTGACTACCAGTCGGTTCCCGATGCCGGCGTGATCAACCGGTGGCTGCGCCGACTGCACCGACTGGACAACTTCGACTGGCAGGCACCCACGCTCTGGGCTCTCACCAACCACCAGTTCGACAGCGACTGGCTGGTCGAGTTCCTGCGCCGGCTCGACCGGCTCTGCGCCTGGATGCTCGTCCGCCGCTACAACACCCACGGTCGGGGTCAGCGCATCGGGCAACTGCTCCGCGAACTCGACGCCGGACACGGGCTGAACTCGCCCGCACTCGATCTCACCAATGACGAGCGCGCCGAAATGATCTCCAGGCTCGAGGGGGAGATCTATATCCAGACCACCGTGCGCAAGTACGTCCTCATCCGGCTCGATGAGTTGCTGTCGGACCCGCCGGTGTTCCAGCATGAGCCGAAGATCGTCACGGTGGAACACGTGCTGCCGCAGAGTCCGAAGGCTGACAGTGAGTGGTGCTGGCAGTTCACCCCCGAGCAGCGGGCTCACTGGACTCACCGCCTGGCCAACCTCGTCCTGCTCAGCCGCACCAAGAACGGCGAGGCCCAGAACTTCGACTTCGCCACCAAGAAGACCCGCTACTTCCGATCCAGGTCCGGCGTGTCTAACTTCCCTCTGACCACGCAGGTGCTGGCCACCGACGCGTGGACGCCAGAGGTGCTGGAGCAACGCCAGTCTGACCTGATCGGCACTCTCACCCGCGCGTGGGACCTTGCAGGCTGAGGTCTGGCGCTATCGTCCGGGACGCACGGAGCAGTCGATAGCGGAGGACCCATGCGCGACGGGAGCGGGCTACGCCGCGGGCACGAGCGTGGTGGTCCGCGACGAGGAGTGGCTGATCCAGGCGTGCGAGCCGGTGGGGGATGGGTGGAAGCTGGCCTGCCTGGGCACCTCCGAGTTGGTCCGGGACACCGAGGCCACCTTCTACACCGAGCTGGAACCGGACGTTGAGCCGCTGGACCCGGCACGCGCCCGGCTGGTGGCCGACGACTCACCCGGGTTCCGGCGCACCCGGCTGTGGCTGGAGGCCGTACTGCGCAAGACTCCACTGCCACTGCACGAACAGCGGCTCGCCGTGGCTCATCGGATGCTCGCCGACGACCTGCTCTACCAGCGTCGCGCGGTCGCCCAGGCGCTCGCCGGAGGTGCTGCGCCCGCGCATCCTGATCGCCGACGCGGTACGGCAGCACCACCTGGTCGCTCGCTGACCGCTTCTGCGGTTCCGCTCAGTCCTGCTACTGGCGGGTAGCTCGGAATCGTTTCAGTCCGGGAGTGTTGTATTGGGGACATGCGTTGGCCTGACTTCGGCGTCGCTGGAGCACCGGTGGTGATCGCCACGCCGTTCGGCGCTCCATGGCCGGTGGTGCTGGTGTTCGGCCTGGCCGGGCTTGTGGTCTACGGCTGGGTGCAGTACCTCCGGCACAAGGAACACATGCGAGCGCTGGACAGGGCCGCTGTGCGCACGGTGGCAGCGGTCCTACGCGCCCGGGCCACCATGGACCTTTCCCGGTCGCGTCCTTGGCAGCGACGCGATCTACCACGCCCGGGTCCGAGTAGACAGGCATCATGATCTCCGGGGATCCCCGTCCGGGTATCAGCGTGCTCAGCGCCAACGTCGGACGGCACGCGCGCAACGCACTCTCATGGCTCCCCTTTGTGTCAAGGGGGTGGTGGCGATGGGGTTAGTCTGTCGGTGGTGGGCCCGGGTTGTGGCTTGTCCGAAGGGCCGGCGTCCGGGGTCAGGCCGGTCACGCTGGAGGCAGAGTCGTCCCCTATTGCCCTCCCGGGCCTGCCGCTTCTCGTTGTGGGGGTGTAAGAACAACGGTATAACTGTCCAAAGTGGAGGATGCACCGATGTGTGACGAAAGTAAGGCCCAGACCGCGACGGCCGAGCCGGTGGTGGATCGGCAGTTGGTGGTTGAGATGGTGGCTCGGGCGCAGGCTGACGGCGTGAGCTCGCTTGACCAGCGCGGCCACCATCTGCTGGTCCACCGCCGGGCGTGACCGTCGCGGCCTGCGTCTTTCCCTGCTCGTCATCGATGCACTACCCTCCACTTTTGACAGTTACACCATTGTTCTTACAGCCCCTCAGGTCCGGGAGGGCTGCTGTGTCGAGGACCAGTTTGTGGATGGCGGCTCGGGTGTCGACGATCTCGAGCGCCTGGGATAGCGGGCAGGTGGCCAGGCTCAGACCCGAGAATGCCGCCGAGGAGTTGGGCGGCGATGGAGCGCAGAGCGCAGCCGGGGGCGATGCCGGCGGAGGTGTCGCTGAAGATCCGGCCGATGGTGATGGCGGGGTTTCAGCGGTCGGTGTTGTCGGCGTCATGGCCGGCCGTCTGATGAGTCTCGGAGATGCTCACGACCGACACGGCGAGGGATAGCGCCTGATGGAGCCATGCGACACGGATCTGCTCGTCGGCTGGGTCCGAGACCAGCGCCGTCTGACGAGTTTGCGTCTCCAGCGTGACCGTAACGGGCTGCGGTTGGCGTTCTACGGTCGTACGTCCACTGTAGACTTTCAGGACCGGGCATCGTCTCAGGCGTGGCAGCGTGAGGTCGCGGAGTGCGTGGTCGCCGGTCGTGGCGAGATCGTGGTGGAGTTCTTCGATGCTGGCTATTCGCGGCGCCTGCCGTGGGCGGACCGGCCCGAAGCCGCCGCCTTGCTGGCCGCGCTGGCTGACCCGGGCCGGGCGTTCGATGCGATTGTGGTGGGGGAGTATGAGCGGGCGTTCTTCGGCGACCAACTCCAGCAACTCCTGCCACTGTTCCACCGACACAGGGTCCAGCTGTGGCTGCCCGAGACCAATGGGCCACTCGACCTGACTGATCCAGCGCATCGCGCGTTGTTGTTGATGTTGGGGGCGCAGTCGCGGCGAGAGGTGCTGCGGGCCCGGCACCGGGTCTTGTCGGCGATGCGTGCCCAGGTTCTCGAGCAGGGTCGGCATCTGGGTGGCCGCCCACCCTACGGCTACCGCCTGGTCGACGCCGGGCCGCATCCCAACCGAGCACACGCTATGTGGGGTCGGCGGCTGCACCGGTTGGACCTGGACCCGGTGACTGCGCCGCAGGTGCGTTGGATCTTCGCGCAACGGCTCGCCGGAATGAGCGTGGCCAGCATCGCCCGCCGGCTCAACGAACGCGGGGTGCCGTGCCCATCGCAAGCAGACCGACGACGCAATCCGCATCGGCATCGTGGTATATGGACGGTGCACACCGTCGCCTCGATCTTGGCTAACCCGCGTTACACCGGTCGGCAAGTCTGGAACCGACAAAGCACCGACCCAGTCGCTCGTCCTGGCCGAGTTGGGCGACGGCGGGTGGTCCAGCGCTGGAACCCGATCCACGAGTGGGTGATCTCGAAGATGATCGCGCACCCACCGCTAGTGACCGAGCGAGACTTCGTCGCCGTGCAAAACATTCACGCCGCTCGGCCCACCCAGGACGGCCGTTTTCGCCGCTACCAACTCGCCGGGCTGATCCGCTGCGGCCTGTGTGGCCGGCGCATGGATGCCCACTGGGTCCACGATCGAGCCGGATACCGCTGCCGCCATGGCCACACCACCGGGCATCCGCGGCAACCTGGCCAGGCCAAGAATGTCTACCAGCGCGAGGACCATATCCTCGCCGCGATATCCACCCGTCTCGCCGCACTGGGCATCGACCAAGCCCCTCCGGGGACAGATGCCGGAACCAGCCATCATCCAACGCGGTTGGCCGAGCTGCTCCGAACCCACCGCATGACCATCGTGTGCGATCACACCGGTTGGGCCCTGACACCCAATCTGCCAACGACCAGCGGCAGAAGTCACGAGATCATGATCGCCTGACCATGACGAATCCCGTGGGGTAATACTGTGTCCGAGGGAAACCAACACAGCCCCGTGGCATACCTGCGCAATGCAGGTATCCATGTGACAAAGGCTACCAGACTTGGTGTGCCTGACATCCGCCGTTGGTGCCGCACCGCGCACGGTCAAAGGCCGAGTATGATGGAGCGGATTATCGCAGGTAGAAGCAGGTTTCAAGCCTCAACGGAGCCTCTACCCGCGCCCGCGTGTCGACATGCTGTCGATCTTTCCGTGAGCTATCGTCCTCCAGTTAAGCCATGGCCGCTTCGCGCCGTGGGAGGTGGGCGGCGGCGTAAGGGCAGACAAGTTGCTTCCAACGACGGTCCAGCAGATCTTGCTGGTGGTTCTCTTCGTAATGCCGGGCGTCGTCTTCCAGGTAGTGCGCGGTCGGCTGCGCGGTCCGGGCCCTGACGATCGGGATGTCACGTTCCGTGTGCTCCGAGCTATCGCCGTGAGCGCCGCGCTTGATTTGATCTACCTCGTGATCTTTACCGACCTCATCGTGAGGTCGGCTACGAGGTTGGAGACCGTGCAAAGCTCCGCACGCCAGTTGGCCCTACTCGCGCTCGGTTGCACGATCGTCATACCGGTATTGCTCGCTGCCTTGGCTCATTTCATGAGCCTGTGGCGCCGACGAGGCATTAAGGACGCCCTTGCTGACTTTTGGCAGTACGATCCGGCTCCTACGGCATGGGACTGGTTCGGCAAGGTGCGGAGCAGCGGCTATGTGCGTGTGTTGACTAAGGAAAACAAGTGGATTGGAGGTTGGGCAGGCGCGCATTCGTACATATCATCATACCCCGAGTCGCGGGATCTCTATATCGATTGTGTCTACGAATTCGACAACGAAGGCAACTTTACAGAGCCAACGTTTAATGGCCGAGCGAGCATGTGGATACGTTGTGACGATGTTCAGCTTGTCGAGTACATCGCCGACAGGCAGACTCCCCAGCCATCACAGCCCAGTAAACAAAGTCAATTGGAGCCAGTGCATGACGAACGAAGATAGCCGTCGAACCCAGGAGGGTTACCGACCGAGAAGTCAGCCTCACGAGGAACGTGGCCGAAAGCCCGCTACCAATCCTCTCCCACCTCCGCCACCGCCCCCACCTCCGCCGACCAAGGAAACACGTCGACCGGCTCGGCGAAGATACTCTGATTAAAGGATGTGCTCCTACCATGGCTAAAACACGTGTCTTTATTAGTTTTGATTACGACCACGACGATGATCTCCGAATTCTCTTGCTGGGCCAAGCCAAGCTACCCGGCTCACCATTCGAGATTGCCGATTGGTCCCTAAAGGAGCCGCTGATCGGGAACTGGAAGGAGAAGATCAAGCCACGCATTCGCGCTGTTTCGCAGGTAGCAGTAATTTGCGGTCACTATACGAACACGGCAACCGGTGTTTCGGCCGAAGTGGAGATCGCTCGCTCGGAGAGCAAACCCTACTTCCTCTTGGCTGGTCGAGCTACGGGCACCAATAGGAAGCCTACGTCAGCTCTTTCTACTGACCAGCTCTACAATTGGACTTGGGAGAACCTGAAGACGCTAATCGCGGGCGGCCGGTGACTGGCAGTGCGCAAGGCTCTCATCGTGGGTATCGACGACTATGCGACTGCGCCACTAGCCGGGTGTGTTAATGACGCAATTGCTCTAGCTGGTTGTCTCTCAAAGCACCATGACGGTTCTCCAAACTTTGACGTAAGGCTTCTCTCTGCACCGCCCGACCAAATAACTCGCTCGGTGCTGCGCGGGTACATTGAGCAGCTGTTCGAGAAACCGGCGGATGTTGCTCTCCTCTACTTCTCCGGACATGGTACCGAGAACAACCTAGGAGGCTACCTCGTCACACAGGACGCGACGCGATATGACGAGGGTGTGGCGCTAACAGATGTGCTTACCCTTGCTAATCGATCACGCGTGCGAGAAATCGTCATTTTGCTCGATTCTTGCCACAGCGGTGCGCTGGGTCAACTGCCCGCCATTGATAATGACTATGCTAACATACGTGAGGGCATCACGATACTAACAGCGAGCCGATCGAGTGAAGCGGCCGTCGAGACCGGTGGTATGGGACTGTTCACGTCGCTAGTGGTCGCAGCACTCGAAGGAGGGGCGGCGGATGCTATTGGTCGTGTAACTGTTGCTAGTGTTTATGACTACGTGGAGGAGACTCTTGGGCCGTGGGATCAGCGGCCACTTTTTAAGGCCCACATTTCTACTCTAGTTTCCTTGCGCAATGCTCAACCGGCCATTGATGTCGCCATCCTCCGCAAGCTGCCTGAATGGTTTCCGCGGCCTGACGGTGAGTTCAGCCTAGATCCTTCATACGAGCCGGATGCTGAACCAGCAAACGACGAGCATGAGAAGGTCTTTGGTTGTCTCCAGAAGTGTCGGGCAGCTAAACTCGTAGAGCCAGTCGGCGAAGAACACATGTATTTTGCAGCGATGAACTCCAAGTCATGCAGACTGACTCCACTGGGCCGGCATTACTGGCGGCTTGCAAATGAGGGTAGGATATGAGTCAAAGTCAAGCTACAACACAGCATGTCGTAGGAGTTACTGGCCACCAAGCGATTACTCAACGCACGAGCGAGTTGGTGGCATGTGCGATAAGAGATTCGCTTCAGAGGGAGACCAATCTTGTTGGGATAACTTCTCTGGCCGCAGGAGCAGATCAGATATTCGCTGGCGTTGTGCTTGCCTTGGGTGGCCGTATTGTTGCGATATTGCCTGCCAAACATTATGAAGAGTCGTTCGACAAACCCGAACACCTGCTGAACTGTCGTCGCCTGTTGGATCAGGCCGAGCGTGTCACGTTCTTGCCGTTCGATAGACCCTCGGAGGAAGCGTACTGGGCCGCGGGGCAGGAAATAGTAAGGCGAGCCCATCGCCTCCTGGCCGTATGGGACGGACAACCAGCAGGAGGTCTTGGCGGTACTGCTGACGTCGTGCAGTACGCTCGTGCTCAAGGTAAGCCAGTCGAGATTATCTGGCCGGAGGGATCAAGTAGAGGTTAGTTTCCACCTAGTCTCGGCCGCCGAGAACCAGCGCAGCGCAAGTACCGCATCCACCTACAACGTGCTTAGCGCCGGCCTGCCCGCTGGTCACCTACGTCGTCTACCACACCGCCTTCCTCTCACCAGGGCCTACGTCGACACATGACCTGTCCCGTCCAGCCAAGACAGCCGGTCATGTAACACAATGGCTTGGAGTGTCGACTCATGGTCGCAGATCGACCGCGTTTCACCCCCGCCACATCTCGCCGCCGAGACTCCGGCTCATGCTCGAAGGAGGACCAGATGGTCCTGAACGCTGGACGGTGACCTGATCTTGCTTAAGGCGCTTCGGGCGTGGCTTCACGCTACCCTATACCTGTATCGTGCTACTGCTACGAATATGCCGGCACCGACCTTTGACATTGGAGTGCTACTTGAGGGCAAGGGCGCTCTACGTCAGGCGGCCATGCGACGATTGGCATTCCTACCCACGGAAGCAGCCGTGGTGATCTCAGTAATGCTACCTGCGAAGATCGGATTGTTGGCCTTTTGTGTATCTCTGATAGTATTCGTTGCGACTCTAAAGCACCGGGTGCATGCCAAAGTTAAGTTGCGATCTTGCGCAGATGCACTTCAATTCGCTGTGAATCACGCAAACAAGGCTACGGAACGAATCTTCACGAGCCACGAACAGGCAGCCGTTATTATTCAGAATTTTGAGACAAGTCGTGTCAAGTTCGTACTGTCTCTTCGAAGTTTTGGCTTAGACGGTGTCGAGCGTCGATTCGGCATCGGCGAGGGTAGTGAATACATTCAGACAAATCTCCGCGAGTCGCTCAAGCTGCAGGCCAGATATCTGAAGGAAGAGGCGAAGGAAAAGGCGCATCGTCGAGTGCAAGCGATCACGACCTTCGACACAGCGGAGGATCTACTTGGGGCGAGTATTGCAAAATTTCTTCCAATTATCGGTGTCTGGAACGACTCGACTGCCTCTCCGAATTACCAGACTTCCCGGATTCCTCGATTGTACCTGCCGCGAGAGAATTGGAAACCAGCACTGAGACGTGCCATTACCTGCGCTTCATCCATTGTGGTGCACCTGTCGGAGATGTCTCCCGGTGTACGCTACGAATTGGAGACGATCCTCGAGCTTGGTCGTGAGGCAGATACAATTGTAGTGATCTCGGACGGTCCGTCGGTCGATCGTTTTCTGGTGGAGATTTTAGAGAGTATTACGGGTCAGGCCATAGGCAACGGAGTGACATACGAACCAGTTCGAGCTTCTGACGTGCTCGCCAGATTCCCGCATATTGTTGAATACAGTACAATTGACCTGTCGAATCTGAGTGAGACGGAGGCGCTGGCCCGAATTCTCGTGGGAGACGACGCCTGACTTTGCCTAGCCATCTTTGAAATCATCCCGGAGGCTAGCCGGTTGAGCGGACTCTCAGTTGCACGGACGGCAAATCAGGCTTGCGATCCGGCGAGTGGGTGGGGTTCGCCGGTGAGGGCAGCGAGGGCGGTGGCTACTTCGTGGATGTCTGCGGTGATGTAGGTGATTGTGGTTCCGGCGTTGTTCTTGCTGGTGTGGCCGGCGTAGGCGCGGGCGACGGCGTAGCCGTGGTGGCGTTCGACCCAGGTGAGGGTGGTGTGGCGGAGCCAGTGGGTGGTGATTTGTTGGGTTGCGACCCAGGGTAGGTATTTGCCGATTCGGGTCCAGAGGTGGTCGTAGCGTCGGGCGGTGATGGGGTGGCCGTTGCGGTAGCGGAGGAGTTGTTCGGTGGGGGTGGCGCCGCGTTGTTGGGTGTGGTGGATGAGGGCGCGCATGAGGGTGGGGGAGACGGGTTGCCAGCGGGTGGTGCCGCCTTTCTCGTGGAGATGGATAAGGCATTGCTCAGGGTCGAGGTCGCAGGGGCGTAGGGCGAGGGCGCCGGCTCGGCGGCAGGCAGTTTCGGTGTGCAGGCGCAGGAGGAGGGTGTCGAGGTCGGGGTCGTTACCGGTCGTGGCGGCGACCCGGTTGATCTCGGCGAGTCGCTGGTTGGGGAGGGCGCGGCGGTTGCTGGGGAGCCGGCGCGGCTTGCTCACTCGGAGAGCTGGGTTGTCGGCGTCGGTGATGAGTCCGTCTGCGGCGGCGTGGCGGTAGAGGCAGCGGAACGCGGCGATGAGGTGTTCGGTGGCGGAACGGCCGCCGCGGGAGTTCTTCCGGGCGACCAGATGGCCTTTGGTCTGCTCGCAGAGTTGCTTGATCTCCAGGGGCGTGGGTTCGTCAATGCGTCGGTCGCCCCAGGTGTCATCGATGCGGCGCCAGTAGGTGGCGTACGTCCGGCGGGTTCCGTCCGGCACGGCTGCCGAGACCTGGGCGATGTAGTCGCGGAACGTCGGCATCGACCGGTTGTCGGCGGGGTCGGCTCCGATCAGTTGCTCGGGGGTGATGCCCATGCGGGCCAGGAGCAGACGCGCGGCGTTGAGGTCGGCGGTGTTCATCTCGGTACCTCGCCGGGTGAGGCCGCGGTGTGGTGGTCCAGGAGGATCGACTCCAGGAGCGCCATGGTGTAGGCCACGAGCACACCGGCGGTTGGTGGCGGTTGGTGCGGCGGCCACGAGGAGCCGGTCGCCGGTGTTCAGGCGGCAGACGTGCCGGACGTGGGCCGGGAGCCGGAGGTGGCCCTGACTGGTGATGGAGTCGGCCGCGCCAGCCTGGGAGGTGACGACTACTGCCTGGTGTAGCAGCCTGATCGTGATGGGCTGGCCCGGCCACCAACCCAGAGCACGGATCGGCGACCGGTCGGCAAGCCGACCTCGGGCATCGATGGGCGTCACGGTGTAGTACAGCGTCGGTGTTGGAGTCGGTGCCGACAACGGTGGTAGCGGCAGCCCGGCACCTGCCGTCCGCGTGGATGCCTCCCCAGACACCAAGGCCGATGCGACGTGCTCCACCAGCGACCCGTACGGCGGGTCCTCGACTCCCGTGCCGCGTGTGACGGGTCGGACGGCGGGTCTCCCACACCGCGTTTCGAGGGCCGTTTGGGACGGGTGTGACGGGATGCGCGGGTACCCGTCACACCCGTCACAGGAGCCGATTGCGCAGGTCGTAGCTCGTTTCGACCCGTCACAGGAGGTGTGACGGCGTGACGGGGTGGTTGTCACGGGTGTGACGGGTTGGGTGGACCGGGGGTCAGTGGTCATCGGTGTCCACCTGGGGTTGTTCGATGACCCGTTCGCGGGTGCTTGCGGCCTGGATAGCGGCGCGGATGTCGGCGGTGAGGTAGCCGCGGATCTGCCGGAGCTTGCCGTCGTCGGTGGGGATGCGTTCCCGGGTGGGGCGGCACCCCACGTCGCGCATCTGCAGGCCGAGTTCCGTTGGGTCCAGGTCGAGGGCTTCGGCCAGCTCGGCGGAGGGCACGAAGTCGCGGCCGTCGTGCTCGTCGAGATCGTCTCCGAGGTAGTCCACGATGGACGCCAGGGGTTCGGGCAACTCGACCGGCTCCTCCGCGCGGTCGGGAGCCGGGGCGATGCCGGCACCGATGGCTTTGGCGACGGCGGCGTGATCGAGCACGGGCGCCGTGTCGTGGCCGGCCGCTTGCCCGGTGAGCGTGCCGGCGGCCTCGCGCAGTGCCCGGCCGCGTTGGCAGAGGGTCTGCCAGTCGTCGTTGGGCATGTAGTAGGTGCGCACGGTCAGCGCGAGCACCTCGGCACCGGCTTGGGTGTCGCCGTCCGGGCGCAGGATGCCCACTCCCTTGTGTGAGGCGAGCAGCCGGCTGCTGTCGTAGCCGCGGGTGTTCATCTGCTCGCCGAGCACGATGTTGCTGTCGCGCCAGTCCATGACCCGCAGGGCGAACCGGGAGCCGAGCACGGCGCGGAGTCCACTGGGAATGGTCTTGGAGTCCGGCCGCTGGGTGGCCAGGATGAGGACGATGCCGGCGGCCGGTCCCTTCTTGGCCAACCAGGTGAGCAGCTCGCCGACGTATTCTCCGGCGGTGATCTTCTTGCCGTCCACCGTGATCGGGGTGCGGTCCAGCAGCGGCACTTGGACTTCGTCGATGACGATGGTGGTGATCGGCATGTTCAGCGCGGGGTCGCGGGACATGGCCGGGGTGACCTTCGACTCCGGACAGGTCACATCGTCGAGTTGCCGCATGCGCCGATACCGGCCCTGCACCTCGCCGATCAGCTCCACCAGCCAGTCCACAAGGGACAGGATGTGCTCGGGCTCGTCACCGGAGAGGAACCGGTGCGCTACCAGCGCCGCGCCGCGTAGCTGTCCGTTGTCGTCGGAGCCCCAGTCCTTGCCTGCCTTGAAGTCCGCCACGTACAGCCGGACGAACGGGTCCAGGATCAGCCCGGCCGCAGCCAGCCGGGCCGCGAACGTCTTGCCCTGCCGGGGAATCGCGCCGATCAACAGCGAGGTCCACACCAACGTCAGCGTGATCGCGCGGTTGCGGGCGTCCCGACCGAACGGGATCGGCCGCCACGCATCCCACCGAGGCACGTCCAGCAGCGGCGTCCGCACCGGTGGGGAGGCATACGGGTCGGCATCGGCCACCCACATCGACACCCGCCCGGCGTGGCCGCCGTTGCCGCGCACCCGCTCAACGATCAACTGAACCTCGTCGACCGCCAACGCCGACGCCAGCGCCTCCCGGTTCTTGATCACGTCCGCGGCCTTACGGGTCGGCGGCAAGTCCACCGTGATCGCCCACCCGCCGCCGGTGTGGGTGGCGCGCTCGACCAGGCGCAGGGTTTCGTCCTTGCCGATGAGTTTGGCGTCCCGGAACGCATCGACCAGGACTTGCGGGTCCATCGTCCAGGTAAGGGTGCGCGGGCCGGCGAGCACGGCCTTGCGGCCGGGGCTGCCATCCCGGCGCCGGCCGAGCACCGCCAGGCCCACCGACGCGACACTTGCGACGATCCACAACACGCGCGTGCCGTAGATCAACTCAGCGATCGCCACGCCGAGCACCGCGACCACGGTCACGGCGCCGGTGACCTTCCACCGGAACAGCGTGAGTGCGCGGATCTCGGTGAACTTGTCCGCGAGTTTCTCGGCCTGCTCGGCGGCCTCCCGGTAGTCCCGCACGGTCACCCACCGACGCCACCACCGCGCCGCCGCCACCAGGCCGCGGAACACCGCGCCGAGGAACCGCAACGGCGAGCGCAGCACGGCGGCCATGGCATCCTTTGCGGCCTGCTTGGCTTGTGCGCGGCTCTTCAGCCACAGGGGGACGCGCCGGGAGCGCAACCACCATGCGGTGAACCGGCCCAGCCGGGGCGAGTAGTAGACCGGCTGGGGCGGCCCGTCGACCAGCTCCGCGTCGTACACCGGCTCGCCCGGCACCAGGTCTCGAGCATCAGCAGGTCCAGGGAGCGGCGACGACTCGTCGGTGTTCACGGTCTCTCGCCGTGAACGGTCGTCGGGTACATGGCCGTTCATCGCCCGTCCCCGCTTCCCGCACCAGCTCCGCCCGTGGGGATCTCGGCGTGCAGCGCGGCGGCGAGCCGAGAGGACAGGCCGCGCGAGCAGCCGGTGACCTGCCGCACCCACGCCGGAGTGATCACGACACCCGGTGTCCATGCCTGCCGGGCCACCGACAAGTACTCGGCGAACGAGGTGCGCCGGTTCGGGCCGGTGGCCGGGTGGCGTTCATGAACGGCCGACCCGGCGCGGTGAACGGCGTCCGTGAACGCCACCAGCACCGCTTCAGTCAGCTTGTCCCGAAGGTCGGTGACGGCTTCGGCGGCGACGAACACCACCAGCGGCGGCACCGAATGCAACACGATCCGCGACAACGAACCGTCCGCATAGGACGCCCAGGTGTTCATGACGTAGGTAGCGGTGAGCGTGAACCACTTCGCCACCCGCACCCACGGTCCGGTGTGGACCTGGTAGCGGGCGGTGACTTGCTCGGCCCGCAGGATTGCCAGCAGCACCAGGGACACCGTCGGGTCGAGCAGCCAGGCGGCCAGCCACGGCAGCGACCACGCCGCTGATCCGGCCGAGGCGAACGCCTGAACGTTGGTCATGGTGAACGCCAGCCCGAGGCAGATGCCGGCCCAGCAGATGCGGTCCACCTGCGTGCGCACCCGCTCCACTCGCAACGCGACCACGTCCGGATGGGTCTGGTAGGCGCGCACTTCAGCGGCCTCGGCCGCGTCCTGCGCCAGCCGCTGTGCCCTGGTCAGCGGCACGTGCCGGGCATCATGCGGGTCTGTAACCCGGCCGGCCGGTGTGGGGGTGGTCATCGGCGACCACGTCCGCGGCGGCGGGGCGTGTCCAGGGTGGTCACGGTCAACGCCCGGGTGAGCGCGTACGAGGCGAACAGGGCCGGCAGGCCGAGCACGGCCAGGAGCAGCCACTTGCTCGTCGCGGGATGGGTGATCACGATCCACTGGACGCCGACGATCAGCCCGGCGGTGAACACCACCCGCCCGAACAGCGATAACAACCGCGCTCCGGCCCGCGCGGCGTCGGCCGCCGCCCGTGCCCGGCGGGCTCCGGCTCGCCACACCCACAACAGCGCCAGCAGCACGCCGACACCGGCCAACAGTTGCTCCGGGGTGAGGTTGAACGTCATCACGGCCGCTCACCCCCGTCCCGACGCTGCACCCAGGACAGGAACACCCGGCGACGGTCGTCGGCCGCGAGCAGGCCCCACACACCGTCAGTGGCGTAACCAGCGGTGCGCAGCTCCCACTCCAGGCACTCACCGGCGACCGGACACTCGGCGCAGATCCGCGCCGCTGTTACTCGATCGGCGCGGTCGTCGCCCGACCACGCGGGAACCTCACCGGAGGTGTAGAGCCATTGACACAGGCCCTGGCGAGACACCGCGTCGTGCAGACGGCTGGTGGATAGGTCCGCGAACCGATCGAGATCGGCCGCAACCCGTTCGTGGAACTCCTCCTCGTGGTTGTTCACGGCGACACCCCCTCGGAGGTGTCGTCGGCCAGATGTGCCAGCACGTGCGTGGGCACCAACACCCGAGACCGGCGCCGCACGACAGGCAGCATCCCGACCCGGATCAACCGGCAGACGTGCGGCTGATCAACACCCAGAAGCCACGCGACTTCCGGGATGGAAAGCAATATCGGCGAACCGGCAGAGATAATGGTTTGCATCGTTGTTGGTCCTTTACTCGATGGTTGCGGCTCGCCGTTTGGGAGCCGTCGCCATCAAGTAAGGCGGCGATGCAATGCGACAACTATGCGGACCTGCGAATAGAATATTTCGCGGAGGAATATCAGCAGGTCAGAGCCGGGTTAGGGAGGGCCGATATTCTCTACGGGAATATCGAGCGGACAGAATATCCCGCCAGAGAATGTTGATCTAGGTGGTGCGTTTGATCTCGTTGAGCAGGTCACGGAAGTCCGCCCCGGCCGCCGCGCCGTAGGTGTCCAGCTCGCGGGCCAGCTCGGAGGCGACCATCAGGAGGGATGGCCGGCTCTGCCGGCCGTTCTGTAGCGCCCGGACGGCCAACGCGGTAGCTTCCTCGACATCGCCCTGCCTGGCGGCGATGACAGCCAGCGTCAACTGTGCCTCGGTGTTGCGCATGGGGGTCACCAGCACGCCTTCCGGATTGACGCTGCGGCGGATGACCTCCTCGGCGTTGCGCTTGGCGAGTTGGTCCGAACCGACGATTCGGTAGGTGTCCATTGCGTAGAAGTCCCATTTGTCGGGATCAACGACGAAATGGTGCTCTGGTCGATCCGGGAACGGCAACCTGTCCAGCAGGGCCCGGCCCTTTTCGAGAGCCTCATGGACTTCTTCAGCCATTCCCATCCGCGCGTAAGCCTTCGCCTGTTGGCCGTAGAGTTGTACCGCGACTGAGTGTGACGGTGCTGCCAGAGCGCCCGCCTCTGCGGCGGCAATGACCGCACGGTAGTTGCCCGCCGTAAGATGGAACCAGGCGAGCATTTCGTGGGCCCAGCCCACGATTCCCGGCTCGCCGGACTCCTTGCCGAGTTCCATGGCCATGCGTCGGGTTGCTTCGGCTGATCGAGCGTCGCCAACGTCGTATTCGAGACAGCCTACAAGCAAGGCGAGCATTCCGGCGTTGTTGAGTATGTGGCGGTGCTGGTCCAGCGTCAGGCGGTTGTCGAGTAGTTCGGTCATCTTGCCAAGCCACTCTTTGCTGGTTTTCATCAACTCTCGAGCATCCGCGTGTGGATAGTCGCAACACAGTTGTTCGACGGTGATGTCGAGTGCGTCGATCGTCGATGAGTCGATCGCTGACGTGCGAACGCGACGAAGTAATTCGAGCGTGTCCATCCCGGTGTTCGCGACCAGAATCTCGTCCTGCGATCTGGGCACCACCAAGCCGCTCGACGCAGCACCGGCGCCAGCCCCCGCCTCCGCAGACCGCAGCGATCTCAGTCGACTTCGTCCGGGAAAGTCGAACCAAAGCATGTGCACTGGCAAGTGCAGAATTCTCGCATAGTTCCGCAGGGCCTCGAGGTTCTGCTCCGGCTTGCCATTTTCCAGCTTGCTTACCTGAGCTTGTGTGAGACCGAGCCACCTTCCGAGAAGTTCTTGGTTCAGCGCCTTTCCGAACAGTTGGAGATGACGAGGATGATTTCGATACGCCTTGAAAACCTTGCCAATGTGCTGGCTATCAAACGCTGCCCGGAACTCATCCGTCTCGAAGAACTCATTCCTGAGTTGGGCTGGGGGCGTGCGGAGCTGGTCACGCTGCTCCCTGTGACACCTGCTGCACAGCCGCGCGGTGTTGTCCGCGGCGAGCACCGTGTGGCAGCCCTGACAGCGACGCCCCCCGGCGGTACCGGTAGGGCGTCGCCGCTGTGGACCTGGAGCGCTCATCCAATCCCGCCGCGTTGGAACCCCATCTGCCTCTGACCAGCGTACATACGGTGACAGCCCCCTACCAACCGGTCCACGTGCCGCCGCCAAAGTGGCCTCCGACCAGGCGATATTCCAACCGTGACATGGAGCATGCCGAACTAGATATAGACCCGGCTACCGCGCGGCGCGACGGTCTGGGGGCAGGGCGGCACCGGCCAAGACGGGGACCAGAGCCCCTCGGTTGTCCGCCCTCCAACCGCTCGCACGACAACGCCCCGAGGTAGGTAGCTGACGATGGCAACACCGCGAACGGCGCCGTGACATCCATGATCGTTACGGCATCGCTCACCACTGGCGTAGCCCGCGTCGCCCGCGGACACCGGGAGGCTGTGCGCCTGGTCAACGAGATATTGACGACGGACCACGTAGAGTGGGAGACCACACTCTTCGTCGGTGATGTCGAATTTCATCGCACGAAGGATGGACCTTTTCCCAATCACCAACTTCGCATCAGCGTGCGTCCATCGTCAGGTCTCGCGGCAATGAACTACATGGACCACGACGACCCGCACATGCCGATCGCCAACTCATTCAATCCGAAGCGGCCCTTACCCGAGGTTGACCTAGTCTTCAACGGCACCACGGGGTCAGTATTTCCGCGCACGGCACTGATATCCATCGCTGACGCGCGTAAGGCGTTGATTGAGTGGCTGGAAACGCGGAAACGTCCGGGTTGCATCGAGTGGCGCCCCTACGACTCGTACTAGAACACGGCACGGATATCCGAAATCGCGTAGCGGAAGGTGACTAGTTGTGCCGAACGATGGCAGGCCCGCGTTCGATTGGCACACGCCGCTGGTCATCGCCTGGCGGGACGAGCGCGGGGTTGAGCGGACAATCACGGTTGGCCTGGTTGAGACACACTCCGGCGGCATCCAAATCGGTCTCGTGATCACGCCACCGAATACTTCGGATGACCCGGTGATCCTGCCGCTGGAGATTGCCAATCAGGTTGAACTGAATTTGCGAAACACTCTTGTCGCCCGGTTCCGGCGCGCCATCGACGGTTTGGATGATGAGAAGCCATGAGTAACCATGCTCCGATCTACTCCACACGAGAACTGGTTGCATTGCTCACGGAGCACGATCGGGAGCACCCGGACCACGGCAATGAATGCACTTGTCGCCAAGGTTTGATCAAGGCAATCCGGATCCTACTCGCATCGAAGACAAGACCGGTCCCCGTCGTTGTCAATGCCCCTCGGCCGTATGTGCCGCCGGATGTTCTGCGCGGGACCACCAAGGGCGAACGGTGACGGACCAACTGATTTGGCGGAAGTCGCCATGGGATCACAACGTTCACGCTTTCCGTGTGCTCGGTGAGGTGGTCTCAGAAGCCATCTGCTCGCATTCCGCGTCGACGAGTCGGCTGACAAAACCGGAAGAAACGGACCGGAAGTGCCAGGGATGCCTGCTGCTGCATGGGGCCGAGCTGGCCGAGCGACACGGGCAAACGCACTGGAGGTTCATCGAGTAGCGAGGCCACCCGTGCCGGGCACCACCGGCGAACGGGCATGGCCGCTGCGATCGCCGCAGCGGCCATGCCCGTTCGCAGGCAAGTTCTACCCGGTATGCACCCTCGGCGCTGATCGCGTGCCGCCTGGACCGGGCACCCGATGCCCGTTGCGCCTAGACGGCTCTGCTGGTGGAATGCGGCCTTGCTGGCGCCATCGGCGTAGCACGGTGCGCCCATAGTTGTTCGTGCCGGCGACCCGGTCCAGCTCCGCGCCGGTCGGTGTGCGTCCGTGGGTCTGTTCGCGAAGGAAGTGCTGCCACATGGCCTGTTCGGCCGGTGGCTTGTCGGGCTTGGAGACTTCGTTCGGTGTGACGGCGTGTTCGGTCTCGGTACCGGTCTCGCGGTCTGGCTCCTGCTCGGGTGTGACCGGTTCGGTCTCGATCTGCTCTCGCGGCCGGGGATGGTGGGTGAGCAACTCGGCCGCGAGCAGGAGCGCTATCGGTGGCCAGCCGGCGACCAGGACCGACTGCCACGCCAGGGTTGGGGCGGCTGCGATGTTGGCCGCAAGGGATACCGCGATACCCAGCAGGAAGGACAGCCAGGCCGCCAGCCGGACTCGGCGGCTGGCTTGCTGGCCGGACTTGAGCAGCCCGGCCGTGGCCAAGAATAGCAAGCCGTCGACCGACAGCGGCCACAACGCGGCGCCGACTGGATCGGCGCCGCCGTGCAGGGCGAAGTCGCGTTGGTGTTCGTAGGAGCCGTACGCGGCGACGGCCGCGACGATCAGCGCGCACCCGCGCCGCAGCCACAGCTCGCGGTCTCGGCTGCGTGGCCGGGTGCTCTCGGTCCTGGTCTCGGTCATCGAGCATCACCCCCTGACCGGTGGCGAGACTCGCCGAGAGCGAGCGGGTGGGGCTCTCCGGTGAGCGCGGCTAAGGCGGTTGCGATCTCGGGGAGGCTGGCGCGCACGTAGGTGGCGGTGGTGCCGGCGTTGCCGGAGTCGGTGTGCCCGACGTAGGCGCGGGCGACGGCATAACCGAAGTTGCGCTCGACCCAGGTCAGCGTGGTGTGGCGTAGCCAATGGGTGCTGATCTGCTGCGTGGCCACCCAGGGCAGATGTCGACCGATGCGGACCCAGAGGTGGTCGTATCGGCGAGAGGTGATCGGCCGACCGTTGGCGTAGCGCAGGAGTTGGCTGTTTGCTGGGGCTCGGCGTTGGTCGGCGTGGTGTTGTAGATGCGTCATCAGGGTTGGGGAGACGGGTTGCCAGCGGACGGTTTCTCCTTTCTCTTTGAGTCGGATGAGGCATTGGTCAGAGTCGAGGTCGGCGGGGGTGAGCGCGAGTGCGCCGCCGCGGCGACAGGCGGTTTCGGTGTGCAGCCGTAGTATCAGGGTGTCCAGCGCGGGATCATCACCAGTGGTCGCGGCTACGCGGTTGATCTCGGCGAGCCGGCTGTCTGGCACCGCTCGGCGGGTGGACGGTAGTCGTCGGGGTTTGGTGACTTTCCGCGCGGGATTGTCGGTCGCCGCTATGTGTTTGTCGTTTTCGGCGTGTCGGTAGATGCAGCGCAGTGCGGCGATGAGGTGTTCGGCGGCTGAGCGTCCACCTCGGGCGTTTCGTCGGGAGACCACGTGTGCCTTGACGTGTTCGGCGAGTTGTTGAATCTCGGTGGGTGTCGGCTCGTCGAGCCGCCGAGGACCCCAGTGGTCCACGATCCGGTTCCAATAGGAGCCGTAGACGCGGCGGGTGCCGTCGGTGACGGCCGCCCGGACAACAGGGATGTAGTCGGCGAAGGTCGGCGCGGGAGCGCGGTCCTCGGCCGCTGCCATCAGATCGGCCGGAGAGACGCCCAGGCGGGCGAGCAGGAGCCGCGCGGCGTCGAGGTCGGCGGAGCTGGGCGCGGACTGCTGCGTCATGCGGGCTCACCTCCGTCCGTGTACTGGGCAAGGGCGTTGTCCAGCGCCGCAGGTGGGTAGATGGCGAGCCGGGACCGGTCCGGATCGGCGGCCAGCAGCACACGATCCCCCGCCGCGAGCCCGCACCGGTGCCGCAACGGAGCGGGGAGCCGCAGGTGACGCTGGCCGGTGACCTGGTAGGCGCCGGTGGGATCGGCTCGGACGGTGAGGACACCGCCGGTTTCCTCGATGGCCAGGCGCAGCCCGGCGTACCAGCCCAACGCTCGCATCACGATGCGGTCGGCAACCCGGCCGCGATCATCGAGCGCCGCCAACCCGTAGACCAGGTTCGACGTTCTGTCCGAGATCAACGACGGGAGTGGTAACGGTCCCCGCACCAGCGAGGGCACCGCTGAGTCACCAGCCGCCCGGCCGCCCGAGCGGGGCAGCAGCGCGGGCACGACAGAGTTGATCAGTGACGCGCTCATCGAGACCACCCCCGGCACGCGGGGAGGTGGTCATGGGCACTTGAACACTGGTACGTCAGATGTGGCAGGGATGCCACCGGGGGGTGTCCGAGGGGGGACTTGAACCCCCACGCCCTTGTCGGGCACTAGCACCTCAAGCTAGCGCGTCTGCCATTCCGCCACTCGGACTTGATGGGGGACAGGGTAGCTGATGGGGGGTGGGTGGTAGGAAGGCCGGGTGACCGAAGTGGCGGAGGACGAGGTAGTCGGGTTGACGAGTGAGTTGATCCGGATCGATACGACGAACACGGGTGAGCTCGGGACTACGGTAGGTGAGCGGGCGGCGGCCGAGTATGTGGGGGCGAAGCTGGCCGAGGTGGGGTATGAGGTTACGTACGTGGAGTCCGGGGCGCCGGGGCGGGGGAACGTGTTCGCGCGGCTGGAGGGGAGCGATCCGACCAGGGGGGCGCTGCTGATTCACGGGCACCTGGACGTGGTGCCGGCGGACCCGGCGGAGTGGTCGGTGCATCCGTTCTCGGGGGCGGTGCAGGACGGGTACGTGTGGGGGCGGGGTGCCGTGGACATGAAGGACATGGTGGCCATGACCTTGGCCACGGCGAGGCGGTTCAAGCGGGACGGCGTCGTGCCGCCGCGGGATCTGATTTTTGCGTTCGTGGCCGATGAGGAGGCCGGGGGAGCGTACGGCAGCCAGTGGCTGGTGGAGAACCGGCCGGAGCTGTTCGAGGGGGCCACCGAGGCGATCGGGGAGGTGGGCGGGTTCTCGGTGTCGCTGGCCGAGGACACCAGGGCGTACTTCATCGAGATCGCCGAGAAGGGGATCGCCTGGATGCGGCTGCGGGCGCGGGGGCGGGCCGGGCACGGGTCGATGATCCACGACGACAACTCGGTGACGAAGTTGGCGGAGGCCGTGGCCAGGCTCGGGCGGCACCAGTTCCCGCTGGTGATCACGGACTCGGTGCGGCAGTTCCTCGAGGGGGTCACCGGGGTGACCGGGATCCCGTTCGAGGAGGAGGACATGGACGGGTCGGTGGCCAAGCTGGGGCCGCTGGCCAGGGTGGTGGGGGCGACGCTGCGGGACACGGCGAACCCGACCATGCTCACCGCGGGGTACAAGGCGAACGTCATCCCGTCGGTGGCCGAGGCCACTGTGGACTGCCGGGTGCTGCCGGGCCGCCAGGAGGCGTTCGAGCGCGAGCTGGACGAGCTGCTCGGGCCGGACGTGGAGCGGGAGTGGATCACTCATCTGCCCCCGGTGGAGACCACGTTCGACGGCGAGCTGGTGGACGCCATGCGGGCGGCGATCGTCGCCGAGGACCCGACCGCGCACACGCTGCCGTACGTGCTGTCCGGGGGCACCGACGCGAAGGCGTTCAGCACGCTGGGCATCCGCTGCTTCGGCTTCTCGCCGCTGAAGCTGCCGCCGGACCTGGACTTCACCGCGCTGTTCCACGGCGTGGACGAGCGGGTGCCGGTCGAGGCGATCCAGTTCGGCACCAGGGTGCTCGATCGGTTTCTGCGGACCTGCTGACAACCGCCGGGTGAGCGAGACCCTGTCGGACGGCACCGCGATCAACCTCGTGCGGGCCGGCGACCCGGATGCCGAGCTGACCGTGGTGCTGGTGCACAGCTACGCGCAGGACCTGCGGATCTGGCACAAGGTCCTGGAGATCCTGCCGCGGGCGACCGAGCGGCCGATCCAGGTGCTGGCCTACGACCACCGCGGGCACGGCGAGTCCGGCCCGGCCGACGAGGCGACGGCGACCGTCGAGCGGCTCGGCGACGACCTGGCCGAGCTGGTCCGGCTCGCCGTCCCACGTGGACGCGTCGTGCTCACCGGACACGGCATGGGCGGGCTGGTGTGCATGGCCCTGACCGCCAGGCAGCCGGAGCTGTTCACCGAACGGGTGGCCGGGCTGGTGTTTCTGTCCACACCGGCCGGTCGGCTCGCCGAGGCCTCCGCGACGCTGCCGCAGTCGGTCGGCCGGCTGGTGCGGGACCTGGAGGCGATCCTCGGCTCCCGCCTCCTCGACCACGTCCGCAACCGCATCGACAAGGCCACGACGATCGGTCTGCGCTGGCTGCTGCTCGGCGACGATCCCGACCCGGCGGACACGGCGCTGGTCGCGCACATGATCTCCAAGCACTGGCCGGACACCGTGGCGCTGTTCCTGCCGGCGCTTGACCGCTACGCCCGTGAGGTGGCGCTGACCGTGGCGGCGGGCACGCCGGTGCTGGCAGTCGTGGGGGACAGGGACCGGTTGGTGCCCGCCGCGCACGCCCGCGCGCTGGCCGGCTCCGTCCAGAGTGGAACCGCCGTGGTGCTGCCCGGTGTAGGTCATATGTTGCCGCTCGAGGGGTCCGCTGAGATCATTCCGCGGATGGTCGGGCTGGTGCACGCCGTGCTACGGGCTACATAACGATCTTCCGCTCACATGAACCCCCGGTGAGGCCGATGCGTAGGTCTGGATCTACACCCGGACTACTTAGGTGGACTACTTAGGTGGAGGCGACGATGCCTGAGTTCGTGAACGGACTTCCGACGCACGTGATGGTGATCCACTTCCTGGTGGTGCTGATGCCTCTCGCGGTGCTCGGCGCGGTGGTAGTCGCGCTGTGGCCGGCCGCCCGGCGGCGCTACGGGTGGCTGGTGGTCGCGGTGGCGGCGGTGGCAACGGCGCTCGTCCCGATCGCCACCGACAGCGGGGAGAGCCTGAAGAACCGGTTGCCGCCGAACTCCCAGATCGACGAGCACGAGCGGCTCGGCAACCAGCTGTTGTGGTACGCGATCCCGCTGCTCGTCGCGGTGGTCGCGCTGATGGTCGTGCACACGATGGGCCAGCGTCAGGCGCTGCGCTGGGCCCGGCTGGCGACGGTGGCGGCCGCGGTGCTCACCCTCGGCCTCGCCGTGGCCGCGGGCATACACGTCTATCGCGTCGGCGACGCGGGGTCGCGCGCGGTGTGGGACTACGTCGAGGACCTCCCGCCGCGGTAGGCCCCCGCTGGGAGCTAGATGATCAGGTCCGGCAGCAGCCCCGGCCGCCGGCGCCGCTTCAGCCAGACCTTGCGGGAGCCGTCCGAGTAGAGCCGCACGGTGGACAGCTCCCATCCGGAGAACTCCGCATGGATCGACAGTTGGGTGGCCGCTGAGCGCCGCGACACCGCCGGCGGCAGCCGCAGCGGCCGGTACTCCCAGTCTCCGTCTATCACCCCGTCGGTATCGCTCATATGGGAATCACCTGCATCCCTCCTCCGGTCGCGGACGCGACGAACACGCGCCCGCTGCCCGGATCCACGGTCACGGTGTTCGGCTGGCCGACGGTCGGGAACCGGTACCGCTCACGGGGTTCCTCGCCCGCCACGTGGTAGCCGACGACTTCGTTGGTGGCGGTCAGCGTGACCCACGCCAGGTCCCGGGCGGGGTCGTAGGCGATGCCGAACGGCGCCTCGCCGACCGGGTAGCGCTGCCTCATCAGCAGGGGGTCGAGGGAGAACGCCAGCAGCGCCCCGCCCCTGGTGTCGACCACCAGCACCCGGCCGAACCGGTCGGTGACCGCGTTGGTCGAGCCCTGCCCGGCGCGCAGCCCCTGCCGGACGGAGCCGGCCGGCACGTCCAGCTCGAACAGGGCGTTGCGCAGCCGGTCGAGCACCACGGCCGCGTCGCCGGTGGACAGCACCCGGTCGGCGCTGAACAGGCCACCCGTGATCACCCGCCGGCCACCCGCGCCGTCCAGCACGGCGACCTCCCGCCGGTCCCGCACGGCCACCAGGGTGCGGTCCCGGAACTGGGCGGCGCTGGCCGGTGTCCCGTCCACGGAGGTCGTCGTGGCGGCGCCGGCCGGCAGCGCGACCCGCACCAGCGCCCGGTCGGCGGCGACGAGCAGCGGTCCGCCCTCGCCGGCCAGCCGCAGATCCTCGGCGACGCCGGGGATCGGCACGGTCCGGGGCGCGGCGTCGAGCGTGTCTACGGAGAACAGCAACACGGCGGGCGGGCCGTCCACGGCCACCGCGAGCAGCCGGGTCGCCGGGTCGACCACCATGGCGGTCGGCCGGCCGGACAGCGGGAGCACCGTGCCGGCGGGCGCCACGGCGGGCCGCGGGGACACCGCGGGGGTGGCGGACACCGGGGAGTCGGTGACCATCAGCTCGTCGTCGGGTTGCGCGTCGGTGGAACACCCGGCGACGAGCGCCGCTGAGCCCACCAGCAGGGTGGCAACCACGCGACGCAACATCGACCTCCCACCGGCCCGTTGACTGCGCGAAGCCCGCCCGACTTCACGTCGCTGTCATCGGAACGTTACGGCCAGCATCCCCTGTGTTTCACCACCCTGGCAAGTGAGCGCCATCAGTCCAGCCGGCGGACCCGCCCGCTGCGCAGGTCGTAGGCGGACGGGACGATTTCCACCGCGCCGGCCTGCGCCGCCGACCCGATCGCGTTGGACCGCTCGGCCAGCTCGACGGCGACGCGTCGCGCCTGGTTGTGCACGCAGGCCAGCCAGAAGGCGGCCGGGTCGGGATCCGGCGGGGTGGACCGGACCGCGGCCTCGATGGCCCTGGCCATGGTGTTGACCGCGCCGGTGGTCGATCCGGCGCCGTGCACGAGGTCGATCGCGGCCCGCACCGCGCCACAGCCGCTGTGGCCGAGCACGACGATCAGCGGAACGTGTAGGTGCTCCGCGGCGTACTCGATGCTGCCGACGACCGCGTCGTCGAGCACCTCGCCCGCGGTGCGCACCGTGAACAGGTCGCCGAGACCCTGGTCGAAGATCAGCTCCGGGGGAACCCGGGAGTCGGCGCAGTCGAGCACGCACGCGAACGGGTGCTGCCCGCCGGCCAGCGACTCGCGCCACGCCGGGTCCTGGTGCGGATGGTCCGGGGTGCCGGCGGCGAAGCGGGCGTTGCCGGACTCCAACCTGCGCCACGCCTCCGCGGCGTCGGGTGGGTCGGGCGGCGCGGTCGGCCGTGACGCGGCGAGGCCGGCGCCGGCGACCAGGCCGGCCGCGGTCGCGGTGCCGGCGGCGAGCAGCAGCCGGCGGGAAAGGACGTGGCTCATGCACGCGATGGTCACGGGCGCGCGCGGAACCCAGCCAGGCGAGCGCCGCCGGTTCGCCCGAATGAGTGAAAACCCGTTGGCGCAGGTGGAGGCTTGTAACGAACTGGTATCACTGGTCGAATCCCTGGTGAGGATGCGGAGGAGGTCAACGGTGACCATCGATCCGATGAACGCGCCCATCTTCGGCGACGTCGCCCGGGTGGATCCACCGCGGCCGGTCCGCATCGCCACCGCCCTCGTGCTGGCCCAGGTCGGGGTCGCCGCCGGCTACCGGCTCTACCTCGCCTTCGATGGCACCTTCTGGCTCTACCTGATCCCGTTCGCGCTGGCCGTCTGGTTCGCGCTGTCCGTGCGTTCCGGCCATAACTGGGCGCGGACCGCGTCGAGCGTGCTGTCCTGTCTCATGATCGCGATGACCGCTCTGATGGTCGATTACTCGCTGTTGGGAATGATTGCACTGGCCGTGTCGGCAGTGTTTCTGCTCACCTCGATCGGAATGATGTGGCGGACCGACGTGAGCGACTACTTTGGGGTATGACGCGATTCTTTTGCGTGCATTTAGCAGTTCAGAGAAATCTGTCCACTGACCTTGCGTGCCCAACCGTGAGCGGCCGGTCAGCACCGGTGTGAACTGCGCGAACCTGGACCCGGGGACTCTTTCAATGCAAGTTACGGCGACGTAGCCTGTCGCCTGACTTGAGGCCCTTCGAGGGGGAGGGCCATGAGTATTCCGAGGAGTGTCCAGATTGAGCGCTACGGCTGCGCGGAGATTGACGGCTCGCTCACGCGAGCTCGTCAATAACTCACCAGTTACGTTCAGCAGGCGAAGTGTTCTCACGGCTGCGGGAGCGATGCTGCTCGCCGGTTGCGCGTCGAACCAGGGTGGTGGCTCGGCCGCCACCGACGTGGAGCTGCCCGAGGTCCGCCTCGGCGTGCTCGGGGTGCCCGACGAGGCGCCACTGCACATCGCCGAGCGGGAAGGGATCTTCGAGAAGTACGGGCTGCGGCCGAGGATGGTCGAGTCGAAGCTCACCGGCGACAACCGGTTCGACCTGGAGCGGGGCAACGAGGACATCCACTTCGACAGCTGGGTGACGATCTTCCTCAACATGCGGGACGGCGCCGACTGGGTGCTGGTCGGCGAGGCGTTCCAGGCCAGCGCGAACACGGCGGTCCTGGTGACCGCGCCCGGCTCGAAGCTGCGGACCGTGCGCGATCTGAAGGGCACCAGGATCGCGGTGAACAACACGGCCGGTCTCGGCGTGCTCCTGATCAACGCGCTGCTCGCCACGAACGGGCTGACCCCGGCCGACGTGCAGATCGTGGAGACGCCGTTCGACCAGATCGGTGCGGCCGTGCAGCGGGGCGATGCGCAGTCCGGTTGGCTGATCGAGCCGTTCCTGACCGTGGCCGCGCTCCAGACCGGCGCCGTGCCGTTCGTCGACACGGCCACCGGCGCGACCCTGGAGCTGCCGCAGTCCGGGTACGTGTGCGCGCGCAGCTTCGCCCAGCGCAACCCGCGCACCGTGCGGGCGTTCCAGAACGCGCTGGTGGAGGCGCAGGTGCGGGCCCAGGACCGGACGGCCCTCGAGCGCGAGTTCACCGACTACCTGCGCAACGCCGGGGTGACCAGCACCGTGGCCTCCCTGATGAACGTGGGCACGTACCCCAGCTCGCTGCGCGCGGTCCGGCCGCAGCGGGTGGCCGACCTGATGGTGTCGCAGGGCATGCTGACCGAGCGGATCAACGTGTCGACGAGGATCTTGACCTAGTCGAGCGGCAGCTCCGGATAGCCGAGCTCGATGTTGCTGACGTCGTCGAGCGCGGCGCGGATGGCCGACGGCAGGGTGAGCTCCTCGGACAGCAGGGAGCCGAGCAGCTGGCCGGTGTCGCGGGCGCCGACGATCGGCGCGACCACGCCGGGCCGGTCGCGGACCCAGGCCAGGGCCACCGACAGCGGCGAGGTGGCCAGCCCGTCGGCGGCGGTGACCACGGCCTGGACGATCCGGGCGGCGCGATCGGTGCGATGGTGCTCGACGTACGGGGCGAGGTGCGGCGACGCCCCGCGCGAGTCGGCCGGGGTGCTGGTCCGGTACTTCCCGGTGAGCACGCCGCGGCCGAGCGGCGCCCAGGGCAGCAACCCGATGCCGTGGTAGGCGGCCGCCGGCGCGACCTCCCGCTCGATCCCACGCTCCAGCAAGGAGTACTCCACCTGGTTGCTCACGATCGGCGCGGTGTCCGAACGCGACAGTGTGGCCGCGGTGGCCAGCTGCCAGCCGGAGTAGTTGGACACCCCGACGTAGCGCGCCTTTCCGGCGCGCACCGCGAAGTCCACAGCGGACAGCGTCTCCTCCAGCGGCACCCGGTCGTCCCAGGCGTGCAGCTGCCACAGGTCGATGTGGTCCACGCCGAGGCGGCGCAGCGATCCGTCCAATGCGGACAGCAGAGCGCCGCGGGACGCGCCGCCGCCAAAGGGCCCGTCGTCGCGCCGGGCCACGGCCTTGGTCGCGAGCACGACGGCGTCGCGGGGCACCAGGTCGCCCAGAATGCCGCCGAGGATCCGCTCGGCCTCTCCGTCGCTGTACACGTCCGCGGTGTCGACCAGGGTGCCGCCGAGGTCCACAAAGGCCACCAGCTGGCTGGCGGCCTCGTCGGCGTCGGTGTCCTTGCCCCAGGTCATGGTGCCCAGCCCCAGCCTGGACACCCGCAGGCCGCTGCGACCGAGGTGTCGTTGCTCCACGGAAAGCGAGCCTAAACGCCGGTCCCGTATCACGATGGCAGGCACACGTCAACGGCGTGGCACGACACAGTTGGCAGCAGGCCAACTAGGAGTAGGGTCGGGCGGGTGCGACTCGGACTGAACCTCGGCTACTGGGGCGCCGGGAACGACGCGGCCAATCTGGAGCTAGCCAAGGAGGCCGACCGGCTCGGCTACGCGGTGGCGTGGGCGGCCGAGGCGTACGGCTCGGACGTGCCGACGGTGCTGGCTTGGGTGGCCGCGCACACCCGGCGGATCGACGTCGGCAGCTCCATCCTGCAGATCCCGGCCAGGGCACCGACGATGGCGGCGATGACCGCGGCGACCCTGGACACGCTGTCCGGCGGGCGGTTCCGGCTCGGGCTCGGCGTGTCCGGCCCGCAGGTCTCCGAGGGTTGGTACGGCGTCAAGTTCGACAAGCCGCTCGGCCGCACCCGCGAGTACGTCGACATCGTCCGCACCGCGCTGCGCCGCGAGCGGGTCAGCTACGCGGGCCGGCATTTCACGCTGCCGCTGCCGGACGGGCCGGGCAAGCCGCTGAAGCTGACCGTGCACCCGGTGCGCGCGGAGATCCCGATCTATCTGGCCTCGATCGGGCCGAAGAACCTTCGGCTCACCGGCGAGATCGCCGACGGCTGGCTGGCCATCTTCTACTCGCCGGAGCACGGGCGCGAGTCGCTCGAGCTGATCAGGCAGGGCCGGGCGAAGGTCGGCAAGACGCTCGACGGCTTCGACGTGGTCCCGACCCTGCCGCTGGTCGTCGACGACGACTGGCGGGCCGCCGCCGACCTCGTGCGGCCGTACGCCGCGCTCTACGTCGGCGGGATGGGCAGCCGCGAGCAGAACTTCTACAACAACCTCGCCTGCCGGATGGGCTACGCCGCCGAGGCGGCCGAGATCCAGGATCTGTACCTGGCCAAGGACTATCTCGGCGCCGCGGCCAAGGTCCCGGTCGGGTTCCTGGACTCGACGTCGCTGCTGGGACCCATGGAGCGGATCGCCGACCGGATGCGGGCGCTGGCCGAAACGGGGGTCACGACCCTGACCGTCTCGGTCGCCCTGCAAGATGTGCAGCGCGGCACGGCGGCGTTGCGCGTGGCCGCGGAAGCTCTGGACAAGGCGGGGGTAGGCGACTGACGCTCGCCACCCGGATGGCGAGGATCGTTCTTGAGTAGCACCATCAGCGTTCTCGACGCTGTCGTTCTCGGGGTCGTCGAGGGGTTGACCGAGTTCCTCCCGGTGTCCTCCACCGGCCACCTGAAGATCACCGAGGGCCTGCTGAAGATCCCCGTCGACGACCCGGCCGTCGTCGGGTTCACCGCGGTGATCCAGGTGGGCGCCATCGCCGCGGTGCTCGTCTACTTCCTCGGCGACATCAGGCGGATCCTCGGCGCCTGGTTCCGGGGGCTGGTGAACCCGGCGGCCCGCGGCGAGCACGACCACCGGTTCGCCTGGTGGGTGATCTTCGCGACCATCCCGATCGTGGTGGTGGGCATCGCCGCCCAGTCGTTGATCAAGGGCCCGCTTGCGTCGCTGTGGATCGTGGCGGGCTCGCTGGTCGTGGGCAGCGGCGTGATGTGGCTGGCCGAGCGCCGGGGAACGCAGAAGCGCGGCGAGAAGGAGGTCACGCTGGCCGACACGATGATCGTCGGCTCGTCGCAGATCCTCGCCCTGCTGTTCCCCGGCTTCTCCCGGTCCGGCGCCACGCTCTCGGCGTCGCTGCTGCTCGGCCTGGACCGGGTCTCGGCCACCCGGCTGTCGTTCTTCCTGTCCATCCCGGCGCTGACCGGCGCCGGCATCTACGAGCTCAAGGACGCCCTCGGCGCCGGCGTCGGCGCCGGCCCGCTGATCGTCGGCACCGTGGTGTCCTTCGTGGTCGCCTACGCCTCGGTCGCCTGGCTGCTGCGGTTCGTCGCCCGGCACAGCATCAACGGCTTCGGCCTGTACCGGGTCCTCGTCGGCCTCCTGCTGTTCGGCCTGCTGGCCGCCGGGACCCTCGAGCCGTAGTCGACTCAGATGTCGGTGACCAGCTTGACGTTCTGCCCGGTAACCGCTGCCACGGACGCGAAATCCCGGTCGTCGCACAGGACCGTGAGGCGCTCGTGCTCCGCGGTCGCGGCGATGAGCAGGTCGACGGCACCGGCCGAGCGATGCTTGCCGGACTCGGTGAGCAACTGTTGTACTTCCGCCGCCCGTTCCCAGGCACGTTCAGCAATCGGCACCCAGCCGAACAGATCACGCAGCAGCCGCACCTTCTCCAACCGGTCCGCAAGGGATCGCGCGGAGTGCAGGAACTCCAACTCCACGACCGGGCAGGTTGCGATGACACCCGCGGCAAGGGCGTCCGACCATGCCTGCCGCAGCTCGTCCTGCAAGATCCGGAACAGGCCGGAGGTGTCGATCAGGTAAAGGGCCGGGATCACCTGCGGTATGCCGCCTTGTTGGCCACGAACTCGTCGAAGTCACCGCGATCGGCCATCTCCCCGAGCCTGGCCAGCGCCCGCTGCCGCACAAGCCGCTGACCCACCTCGCGGAGCGCGGCGTTCACGGTGTCCTTCTTCGTCTTGGTACCCAGGACCTCGGAGGCTGTCGCCAGGGCCTCCTGGTCGATCTCGATCGGGGTCTTGATCGTGGCCATGGCTCGACCTCCTTCGGTGAGACACCATCGGGATATCATCGATATCTACGTCGGATATCCATGATATCCCGATGGGTCAACGGACCTTGGCGAAGAAGTCGCGGATGTCGGGGACCAGGAGGTCGGGGGCCTGGTGGGCGGCGTAGTGGCCGCCGCGGTCGTACTTCGCCCAGTGGATGAGGTTCTTGTGGTCGCGCTCGGCGAAGCGGCGGATGGAGGCGAAGTCGCCGGCGAAGCCCGCCACGCCGATGGGGACGGTGGTGGGCTCGGTGGGGTGGGTGGCCTTGGCGTCCTCGTAGTACAGGCGAATGGCGGACGCCGAGGTGCCGGTGAGCCAGTAGATCGCGACGTTGGTGAGGACGAAGTCGGGCGTGCAGTCCTCGCCCATCAGCTGAGCGTTCCAGCCGAGCAGTCCGGCGGGGGAGTCGGCGAGCGCGAACGCCAGCGTCTGCGGCTGCTGGGCGTGCAGTTGACCGAACGCGCCCATGTTCTCGTGGAACCACTGCAGGTGCGCCAGCGCCGCCTGCTCCTCCTCGGTCAGGTCGGCGAGCTCGGCGGGATCACCGGACGGGAACGAGAAGATCTGCGTGACGTGCACGCCCACCACGTGCTCGGGATCGAGGCGGCCGACCTCGGGGGAGATGAACGAGCCGGCGTCGTTGCCGACCGCGCCGTACCGGGTGTAGCCGAGCCGGGCCATCAGCTCCTTCCAGGCGGCCGCCACCCGGTACCGGTTCCAACCGGTTTCCCTTGTGGGGCCGGAGAAGCCGAAGCCGGGGATGGACGGGATCACCAGGTGGAAGGTCTCCGAGAGCGGTTCGATCACATCGAGGTACTCGACGACCGAGCCCGGCCAGCCGTGCGTGAGGATCAGCGGCAGCGCGTCCGGGTCGGCCGAGCGGATGTGCAGGAAGTGGACATTCTGGCCGTCGATCTCGGTGGTGAACTGCGGGTAGGAGTTGAGCCTCGCCTCCATGGCGCGCCAGTCGTAGCCGTCCAGCCAGTAGTCGGTCAGCTTCTTCACATACTCGACGGGCACGCCGTAGGCTCGGCCGACGCCGGGCAGCTCGTCGGGCCATCGGGTGCGGGACAGCCGGTGGCGCAGCTCGTCCAGATCGGACTGGGGAACGTCGATGCGGAACGGTCGGATCTCGGTGTCGTCAGCCATGCGGGTAGCGTAGGAGACAATTAGGCAAGGTTCATTCCTACTTGGTCTGCAGGCTAGGGCACATGTTGGAGACGTCGGCGCGATTGCTCCGCCTGCTGTCGCTGTTGCAGAGCCGTCCGGATTGGACCGGCACCGAGCTGGCCGAGCGGCTGGGAGTCAGCCGCCGGACGGTGCGCAACGACATCGACCGGCTGCGCAACCTGGGCTATCCGGTGGACGCGACCAGGGGCCCGGTCGGCGGCTACCGGCTGGGGGCCGGCGCCGCGCTGCCGCCGCTGCTGCTCGACGACGAGGAGGCGGTCGCCGTCGCGGTCGGGCTGCGCACCGCGGTGGGCACGGCGATCCTCGGCATCGAGGAGACCTCCCTGCGCGCGCTGACCAAGTTGGAGCAGGTGCTGCCGTCGCGGCTGCGCCGGCGGGTCAACGCGGTGCAGACGTACACCGTTCCGGTGCCGCCCGACCGCGCCGGCCCCGGCGTCGACCCCGCCGTGCTCAGCACGCTGGCCGCGGCCTGCCGCGACCACGAGGTGCTCCGGCTGGACTACCGCGACCACCGCGGCGCGGTGACCCGGCGGGCCGTCGAGCCGTACCGGCTGGTGAACTGGGGCCGCCGCTGGTATCTGGTCGCCTGGGACACCGACCGCCGGGACTGGCGGACGTTCCGGGCCGACCGGATCGCACCGCGCCCGCCGGCCGGGCCGCGGTTCACCCCGCGCGAGCCGCCCGAGCCGGACATCGCGGCCTATGTCTCGCGCCGGGTGTCGGCGGCCGCCTGGCGGTACCGGGCGCGGGTGCTCGTGCACGCCCCGGCCGAGGCCGTGCTGAGCCGGATCACCCCGGCGGTCGGCCTGGTCGAGGCCGTCGACGACACCACATGCGTGCTGGACACCGGCGCCGACGCGCTGGACACGCTCGCCGTCTACCTCGGCATGCTCGGCGTGGACTTCGAGGTGACCGAGCCGCCCGAGCTGGTCGAGCTGATCGCCACGCTCGCCGATCGCTACCACCGGGCGATCCCGCGGCGTACGTAGTCAGATGTCCGTAGGCTGCACCGTGTGGCCACCCTCGTCCTGCTCCGGCACGCCCGGTCGACGGCCAACGGATCGGGTGTGCTCGCCGGCCGGTCGCCGGGCGTCACGCTGGACCCCTCCGGGCAGCGGCAGGCCGCGGCGCTGGTCGACCGGCTGGCCGACGTCCCGCTCGCCGAGATCGTGTGCTCGCCGCTGACCCGCTGCCAGGACACGGTGCGCCCGCTGGCCCTTGCCCGCGGGCTCGACGTGCGCACCGAGGATCGTCTGTCCGAAGTAGACTATGGGGAGTGGACCGGCCGGGAGCTGAAGACCCTGCTCAAGGAGCCACTGTGGACGGTCGTGCAGCAGCACCCGTCCGCCGCGGTGTTTCCGGACGGCGAGGGCCTCGCGGCGGTCCAGGCCCGGTCGGTCGCCGCGGTGCGCGCCCACGACGGCCGGATCACCGCCAAGCACGGCGCCGAGGCGGTCTGGCTGCTGTGCAGCCACGGCGACGTGATCAAGTCCATCCTGGCCGACGCGCTCGGCCAGCACCTCGACACGTTCCAGCGCATCGTGGTCGACCCGGCCTCGGTGTCCGTCGTGCGCTACACCGACACCCGCCCGTTCGTGCTCCGCGTCAACGACACCGGCGGCGAGCTGGCCAGCATCGTCCCCCGCAAGCCCGAACCGGCCGAGTCCGCCGGCGACGCCACCATCGGCGGCTCCACCGGCGACACACGGACAGATCCGCCGACACGTTCTGGGTGAATCGGACGACTTGTGACATGCGCCTGTGCCATCATCAGGCGCCACCGTCGGCCCCCGAGGAGCGTCACCATGTCTCAGCCTTACGGCCAGCAACCCGGATCTTACGGTCAGCCCGGCGCTCCGCAGGGCGGCTACCCGCAGCAGGGCGGCTACCCACCGCAGGGGTACCAGCAGCAGCAGCCCGGTGGCTACCCGCAGTCGCCGCCCGCCGGTTTCCAGCAACCGGCATACGGCCAGCAGCCGACCTACCCGCAGGCGCCCAGCTACGCCCAGGGCACCGGCGGCCTGCCGCAGGCCCCGCCCGACTACGGCCACGGCGCCGGCCCGGCGTCGCGGCCGGGCACGGTGACCGCGGCGGCGGTGCTGGCCTACGTCCAGGCCGGCATCACCCTGATCACCACGATCCTGGGCATCTCCGGCGCCAGCCAGGGCGGATCCAACGCGGTCGTCGGATGGGTCGTCCTGCTCGCCCAGGCCGCCGGCATCGTCCTGCTGATCTGGGGCGGCATTCAGATCACCCAGGGCAAGGGCCGGGTCATCCTGATCGTCGGGGCGGCGCTCGAGCTGGTGATCTGCCTGTTCTACCTCATCGTCTTCGCGGCCGTGCCGGACTACGGGATCGACGTCGTCGAAGGTGCCAAGGCCTTCCTCATCGGCAGCGCGCTGTTCTTCGCGGTCATGCCGGCGATCAGCCTGATCCTCGCCCTGGGCGGGTCGACCACCCAGTGGCTGCGGGCCAGGCGCGGGTTCTGACCCGGGCCGAACCTAGGCGAGCAGCTCGATCTCGGCGAGCGTGGTCGTGCGCTCGCCGGTGTTGGCGGTGATGCGCAGGCGGTAGTGGGCGTACTCGCCGGGGGTACGGACGGTGAAGGCGCGGGTCTGGCGGCGCCAGCGGAACTCCTCGTCGGTGCGGGTGTCGAGGACGGTCCAGGTGGCGCCGTCGTTGGAGCCTTCAAGCACCCAGCTCTTCGGGTCGCCGGGGCGGGAGCCGGAGGTCAGGGTGTAGCGGCGAACGGTGGCGCGGGAGTCACGCAGCGAGTAGCGGATCCACGGGGTGGACGCGCCGAACGTGGTTTCCCGCAGGGTGTCGTCGAAGATCGGGCCGGGGTCGTCGCCGCCGCTCCAGCTCGCCGTGCCCGCGCGGGAGCCGGTGATGTCGTGCAGCGGAAGGGGAATCTCGTCGCCGGTGGTGATCGACGGCGGCAGGGAGTCTGGCGACGTGGCCCAGCGGGACGGCTCGGGCCCCATGACGAAGTCCAGCACCGCGCCGGCGGCGATCACCTCGTGGGCGATGTAGGCCTTGTCGTAGCGCTGCCCGTTGACCTTCAGGCTCTGCACGTACACCTTGCGCGGGCCGTTGTTCGGCGCGTTGATCATCAGCTTGCGGCCGTTCTCCAGGCGCACGGCCGCCTTGCGGAACAGCGGCGACCCGATGACGTAGTACGGGGTGCCCACCTGCAGCGGGTACAGGCCCAGCGCGCTGAACAGCCACCACGCCGACATCTCGCCGTTGTCCTCGTCGCCGCAGTAGCCCTGGCCGATCTCGCTGCCGGAGTAGCCGCGGGACAGGATCTCCCGGACCTTCTCGGCCACCTTCCACGGCCGACCGGCGTAGGCGTACATGTAGATGATGTGGTGCGACGGCTGGTTGCTGTGCCCGTACTGCCCCATCCGCACGTCGCGCGCCTCGGTCATCTCGTGGATGACCGTGCGGTAGGAGCCCGGGAACCGGGCGGTTTCCGGCGTGGTGAAGAACTCGTCCAGCTTGGCCGCCAGCGCCTCCCGGCCGCCGTACAGGTTGGCAAGGCCCTGCCCGTCGTGCGGCACGCTGAACGCGGTGTTCCACCCGTTGGTCTCGGTGTAGTCGAAGCCCCACACCCGCGGGTCGTAGTCGGCGGGGGACAGCCGGCGCGCGTGGTCGGCCCTGCGGCCCTGGAAGAACCCGACGTCCGGGTCGAACAGGTTGACGTAGTGCCGGGCGCGATCGGTGAACCACGCGTGGTTGTCCTCGTCGCCGAGCGCGCGCGCCAGGTTCGCGATGCCGAAGTCGTTGACGCAACCCTCCAGGGTCCAGGAGACGCTCTCGTGCGTCGAGGTCGGCGTGTAGTGCAGGAAGGTCGACTCGCCGATGCCCTTGCGCCCCACCGAATCGTTGGGCGGCAGCACGGTCGCGTTGCGCACGGCCGCCTCGTAGGCGCCGCGCACGTCGAAGTTGGTCACGCCCTTGAGGTAGGCGTCGGCGAAGGCCACGTCGGAGCTGGTTCCGGTCATCAGGTTGGCGTAGCCCGGGGACGACCAGCGGGAGATCCAGCCGCCGTCGCGGTAGTGCTGGACGAACCCGTCGATCAGCTCGCCGCACCGGCCGGGGGCGAGCAGGGCGTAGGCGGGCCAGCAGGTGCGGTACGTGTCCCAGAACCCGTTGTTGACGTACACCTTGCCGGGCACCAGCTTGGCCATCGACGTGGTCGGGGTGTCGGCGCCGAGCCGCGGGGCGAACGGGCTGGCGTAGTACCACTCCGGCCGCTCGGCGGTGCCGGTGTTCTCGTGCCCGCCGTTGGGGTACAGGAACAGCCGGTACAGTCCTGAGTAGAGGGTGACGAGCTGGTCCTCGGTCGCGCCCTCGACCTCCACCCGTTCGAGCACCTCGTCCCACTGCCGCCGGGCCCGGTCGCGGACGTCGTCGAACGTGTCGTCGGTGGCGATCTCCAGGGCGAGGTTCTTCTTGGCCTGCGCCAGGCTGATCAGCGAGGTGGCGATCCGCATGGTGACCACGGTCGGGCCATCGTCCTCGGGGAAGAACTGGAAGAACCCGGTGACCCGGCGCTGCAGGCCGCGCCACAGCTTGCCGCTGTCGGTCACCTGCCGGTCGAACGTGGCGTAGACGAACATCCGGCCCGCGCCCACCGACAGTCCACTTCGGACATCGCTGTAGCCGGAGATGGTCCCGGTGGCCGGATCGAGGGTCAGCCCGCCGTGGCAGCCGACGTTGTCGAAGATCAGGGCGGCGTCCTTGCCGGGGAAGGTGAACCGGAGCATCGCGGCGTGGTCGGCCGGGGCGATCTCGGTCCGGATGCCGTTGTCGAACAGCACGCTGTAGTAGTGCGCCTGGGCGATCTCGTTGTCGTGGCTGAAGGTCAGCGCCCGATGGCGGCGCCCGGCCCGGATCCGTCCTGTCGAGGCGCTCGGCATGACGTGGAATGTCTGCCGGTCGCCCATCCACGGGCTGGGCAGGTGGCTGCACCCGAACGCCTGCAGCGCGGCGCCCCGGTGGTACTCGTAGAACCAGTTGGTCACGCAGGCCTTGGTGATCGGCGTCCAGAAGTTGAACCCGTGCGGCACCGCGGTCGCCGGGAAGGTGTTACCCCGCGAGAAGTCCCTTGTGGAGTTGGTGCCCCGGGTGGTGAGCACGTAGTCGGTCGGCCGGTCGCGCGGCCGCCGCGGCACGGCACGGATCGCCAGGTCGTCGATCCAGCCCGACACGTCGGCCGGCCCGGCCGGCCCGTCGTAGCCGACCAGGATCTTCATGATCGTCCTGCCCTCGGCCACCTCGCCCAGCCGCACGGCCCGCCGGTTCCACTGGTTGACGTACAGCGCCTTGGACTCGCCCTGCCCCCGCGGCGACAGCCCGAAGCCGAGGTGGTCGGTGGCGCCGAGCTCGCTGAGGAACGTGCCGTCGTCGAAGGCGAGGTCGATCGCGACGTGGGTGGCCGCGTCGGTCTCCGGGAAGATCACGTAGGACAGCTCGGTGTCCGCGGTCACCGGCACCTCGGTCCAGAACAGCTTGTTGAACACGTGCGCCGGCCCGGTCGCGCGGTGCGCGCCCTGGTACCGCAGTGACCGCGCGCCGGTGAACCCGGCGTGGGTCCGGGCGGTGTAGGCGCGACCCGGCCCGCTTCCGGCGTGGGTGCGCAGGGTGGCGCCGTCGGCCCGCGGCTTGCCGTCGTCGTCGGTGTCGACGGTGTCGGACCAGGTGGGCGCCGGGTCGGACTCCTCGAACGACGTGAAGAAGTCCTCGGCGCTCATGCCACCGCTCCCTTTCCTAGGATCAAGCTGCCGACCCGATGACTGGAGATCTTCGCCGAATGTCCGTGACACCCGAACTCCGGGCCGACATCCTGGCCCTGGAGGTGGTCGCGGCTCAAGGGTGGCCCGCGCCGGAGACCGCCCGGCTCGGCGACTGGCTGCTGCGGGCGGGGGAGGGCTGGACCCGCCGGGCCAACTCGGCGCTGCTGGTCGGCGACCCCGGGCTGCCGCTGACCGAGGCCCTCGACCGGGTCCGCGCCTGGTACGCCGAGCGCGGCCTGCCGCCGAGGCTGGCCGTCCCGCTGCCGGCCATGGCCAACGTCGACGAGGTCGCGGCCGCCCTCGGCTGGGAGTTCGACATCGACGCCGAGGTCCTGACCGCGCCGGTGACCCCGGGCCCGCCCGACTCCGGGGTCACGTTCGCGCCCACGCCCGACGCCGGCTGGATCGCCGTCTACCGGGCCAAGACCGTTCCGCCCGTGGGCGTCCGGATCCTGGCCGCGCCGGACACCGTGACCTTTGGGTCCATTGTGGACGGTGGACGGACCGTGGCGATCGGCCGCGGCGTCGTCGTTGCCGGCTGGCTCGGCGTGACCTCCATGGAGGTGCTGCCCGAGCACCGCCGGCGCGGCCTTGCCGCCCGGATGCTGCGCGCGCTGCTGGCCTGGGGCGCCTCCCACGGCGCGACACGGTGCTACCTGCAGTTCGAGTCCACCAACGAACCCGCCCGGGCCTTCTATCGCGGGATGGGCTTCACCCGACATCATCATTACCGCAACCGTGTCTGGCGAAGGGACGCCCGATGAGCACCGCCGACGAGATCCGCGACCTGGCCGCGGGTTGGACCATCCCCACGCTCCTGCGCCGAAACGCCATCGAGCACGCCGAGCACCCCGCGCTGACCGAGGGGATCGGCGACAAGGCGCTGACCTACAGCTGGTCGCGGCTGCGCTCGGAGATCGCCGCGTTCACCCACGGCCTTGCCGGCCTCGGGCTGAACCGGGGCGACCGGATGCTGATCATGATGTCGAAGCGGCCCGAGCACTGGGTGGCCGACCTCGCCGCCGTGCACCTCGGCGCGATCCCGTGCACCACCTACGAGACGCTCAGCTCCGACCAGGTCCGGTTCGTGGCCAGGCACAGCGCCGCCCCGGTGATCGTGGCCGAGGGCGCCGTCCAGCTCGAGCGGCTGCTGCCGGTGCTCGACGACCTCCCGGCGCTGCGCCGGGTGATCGTGCTCGACGAGGACGCCATGCCGTCCGGCGACGACCGGTTCGTCGGCTACGAGGAGGTCTGGGAGAGCGGCGGCATCCAACGCGCCGACCGGGCCGCGGAGTTCGAGCGGCTCACCGACGCCGCCACGCCCGAGCGGCCGCTGTGCATGATCTACACCTCGGGCACGACCGGCGACCCTAAGGGCGTGGTGCTCACCCACGCCAACGCGATCTACCAGGCGGTGATGTCGGACCGGGTCTGGCCGGAGTTCGTCGAGCACCCGCGCACCGTGGCGTACCTGCCGCTTGCGCACATCGCCGAGCGGATGCTCGGCATCTACCTGCCGATCTGGCAGGCCGGGCACGTCACGATCTGCGCCGACCCGGCCCAGCTGGTGCCCACCCTGCTTGCGGTGCGGCCGCACGGGTTCTTCGGCGTGCCCCGGGTGTGGGAGAAGATGGCCGCCGCGCTGCGGGCCGGGCTCGACGCGCTGCCCGCCGAGCAGCGCGCCCACGTCGACGCCGCCCGCGAGCTGGCCCTGCGGGTGTACCGGCTGCGGGCCGACGGCGCCGAGGTCCCCGCCGACCTCGCCGCGCGGTTCGAGCAGGTGGACGCCGCCGTGCTGCGGCCGATCCGGGCCCGGCTCGGCCTCGACGAGTCCCTGCGCAACTCCAGCGGCGCCGCGCCGATCCCGGTGGCCGTGCTGGAGTTCCTGGCCGGCATCGGCCTGACCGTCACCGAGGTGTGGGGCCTTTCGGAGACCACCGGCGCGGCGACGCTGAGCCGGCCGGACGCCTTCGGTCCCGGCACCGTCGGCGCCGTCGGCCCCGGCGTGGAGGTCCGCCTCGCCGACGACGGCGAGATCCTCGTCCGCGGGCCGATCGTGTTCGCCGGCTATCTGCAGGAGGACGGCACGATCCGCCCGGACACCGACGCCGACGGCTGGCTGGCCACCGGCGACATCGGCACCCTCGACGAGCGCGGCCTGCTGTCGATCACCGACCGCAAGAAGGAGCTGATCATCACCTCCGGCGGCAAGAACGTCGCTCCGTCCAAAGTGGAGGGTCTGCTCCGGGCGCACCCGCTGATCGGCCAGGCGGTCTGCGTCGGCGACCGGCGCCCGTACCTGACCGCGCTGCTCGTGCTGGACGAGGAGGCGGCGCCGGTCTGGGCCGCCGCCCGCGGCATCACCGGCGATCTGGCCGCGCTGGCCGCGCACCCCGAGGTCCGGCGTGAGCTCGCCGCGGCCGTGGATGCGGCCAACGCCGTGCTGTCCCGGGTCGAGCAGATCAAGTACTTCCACGTCGTGGACCGCCCGTGGAGCGCCGAGTCCGGGGAGCTGACCCCGACCCTGAAGCTGCGCCGCCGGGTGATCGCCGAGCGGTACGCCGGCGAAATCGACAAGCTGTACGCGGAAGCCCTGCAGACGTCCGGGTAGAAGGAGAGATCAATGCGATACCGCACGCTGGGCCGGACCGGCCTGGAGGTGTCGGAGATCGGGTACGGTGCATGGGGGATCGGCGAGCGGCGGTGGATCGGCGCCACCGAGGACGAGTCGGTGCGGGCGCTGCACCGGGCGATCGAGCTCGGCGTGAACTTCATCGACACCGCCCGCAGCTACGGCGAGAGCGAGCGCATCGTCGGCAAGGTCCTGCGCGACCACCCGGGTGAACGGATCTTCGTGGCGACGAAGGTGGCGCCGGCGAACCTGGAGTGGCCGGCCCGCGACGGCCTCGACCCGGCCGAGGTGTTCCCCGGCCACCACATCCGCGCCAGCCTGGAGACCAGCCTGCGCGCCTCCGGCCTGGAGGCGTTCGACGTCGTGCAGCTACACGTGTGGAGCGACGAGTGGATCGGCCGCGGGGACTGGCTGGAGACCATCGCCGCGCTGCGGGACGAGGGCAAGCTACGGTTCTTCGGGGTGTCCATCAACGACTACCAGCCGGAGAACGTGCTCGGTCTGATCGAAAGTGGACATGTCGACACCGTTCAGGTGATCTACAACGTCTTCCACCAGGCGCCGCGGGAGCGGCTGCTGCCCGCCTGCGCCGAGCACGACATCGGGGTGATCGTCCGGGTGGCGCTCGACGAGGGCGGCCTCACCGGAACCATCACGGCCGACTCCACCTTCCCCGATGGCGACTTCCGCCGCGTCTACTTCCAGGGCGACCGCCCGGCCCAGATCGAGCGCCGGGTCAACGCCCTCGTCGACGACCTCGGCATCACGCCCGACCAGGTGGCCGAGATCGCGCTCCGCTACGTCCTCAGCCACCCCGCCGTGTCGACCGTGATCCCGGGCATGCGCAACGTCCGCAACGTCGAACGCAACGCCGCCATCGGCGACGCCGGCCCCCTCACCGACGACCAACTGGCCACACTGACCCGCCACCGCTGGGAACGCAACTTCTACCTGCCGGCCTGACACCGTCCTCACCGAAGGAAGCGAGGTCTCACCGCCGCAGTGGCGGGGCTTGTGTTGTCGGGTACCGAACATGATCGCCGCGGGGAACGAGGCGCCGCCGCGCGCCGCGCGCGCGGCGCGGTCTCGTTCCGCACGATGTTCGAGAAGTTGCCCTGAGGAAAGCCACATCACGTGGCGCCTCGGCTCAAACCGTGGAGAGGAACCGGTCGAGCACGTTGGCACCGAATCGGAGGCCTTCAATGGGGACCCGTTCGTCGACGCCGTGGGCCATTGCGCGGTAGTCGAAGCCCTCCGGTAGGAGCAGGGGAGCGAAGCCGAAGCAGTCCATGCCCAGCTGGGAGAATGCCTTCGCGTCGGTGCCGCCGCCCATGCAGTAGGGGACGACCACGGCGTCCGGGTCCTCGGCGCGCAACGCGTCGGCCATCGCGGTGAACCACGGGGAGTCGACCGGGGCCTGCACGGGCGGTTGCCGGGTGATGAAGTCGCGGCGCACGCCGGGGCCGAGCAGAGCGTCCACTTCGGACAGTAGCTCCTCCTCGGTGCCCGGCAGCACCCGGGTGTCCACCTGGGCCTGCGCCACCCCGGGGATCACGTTGACCTTGTAGCCGGCGTTGAGCACGGTCGGCGTGGTGCTGTTGCGTACCGTGCTCTCGGCCAGCTTCGCCGCCGGCCCGAGGCGCGCCAGCGTGGCGTCCACATCGGACAGATCGACTTCTACGCCGAGCGCGGCTCCGGTCCGCTCGATATAGGCCCGCACGGCCGGGATCAGCCGCACCGGCCAGCGGTGCGCGGCCAGCCGGGCCAGCGCGTTCACCAGCGTGACCACCGCGTTGTCGTCGTTGCGCCGGGACCCGTGCCCGGCCCGGCCGGTCGCGGTCAGCATCAGGTGCGACGTGCCGCGCTCGGCGGTGCCCACCGGGTACAGCTGCACACGCCGGCCGGACGCCGACCGCATCGGGATCGTGTAGCCGCCGGACTCGCCGATCGCCGCCCGGCAGCCGGCGAACAGCTCGGCGTGCTCGTCGACCAGCCAGTGCGCGCCGTAGTCGCCGCGGTCCTCCTCGTCGGCGACGAACGCGAGCACCAGCCCCCGCCGCGGGCCGCGCCCCTCCGCCGCCCAGCGGTGCACCACCGTGAGCAGCATGGCGCACATGTCCTTCATGTCCACCGCGCCGCGCCCCCACACGTAGCCGTCGCGGATCTCGCCGGCGAACGGAGGCACCGACCACTCGCCCGGGTCGGCCGGCACCACGTCGAGGTGGGCGTGCACCAGGATCGGGTCCAGCGCCGGGTCAAGGCCGGGCAGGTGGGCCACCACGTTGGTGCGCCGCGGCGCCCGCTCCAGCGTCAGCGGCTTGAGCCCGGCGTCGACCAGGTGATCGGCGACGAACTCGGCGGCCTCGCGCTCCCCGCAACACTGGCCGTGCCCCCGGTTCGTGGTGTCGAACCTGATCAGCTGGGCGCACAGCTCCTCGACCGCGTCAACCATAAGCACCCTCCACGGCCCCCGAGGCTATCGCGGTGACCACCTTGAACGCCTTCATCGCCTCGGTTATCGTCGGCGCGTCGAACCCGACCCGACGCACCCCGACCAGCTCGACCGTGGGTATCACCGCGGCCGCGTGGGCCAAGTGTGTGGCGTCGAACTCAACCTCGATTCGATGCGAGCTTGACGCCGGCTCAACCCGCCCGGCCATGGCCATGCCGGTCTTGGCGGCCTGGAAGATCTCCGCGGCGGTGTGCTTGGGCGGGGAGCAGATCGCGGCGTAGCGGCTGACGCATTCCTTCACCGCGACGCGCCGCGCGCCCGGCGCGTAGTCCTCGGCATCCACGCAGGTCAGGTCGTCGCCGGTGACCAGGAGCACGGGCACGCCGTGCTCGGCGGCCATGGCCGCGTTGAGCCGGCCCTCGCTGGCCAGCACCCCGTCGAGCCAGACCCCGGTGATGGAGTTCGGCAGGTAGGTGTGCGACAGCACGCCGTCGACGCCGGCGCCGGCGTGGTAGCCGAGGAACACCACGCCATCCATTCCCGCGTCGATGCCCTGCATCATCGACAGCGGCTTGTGCCGGCCGGTGAGCAGGCGCGCCCGGGGTTCGAGCTCCTCGAGCAGCAGGTTGCGCTGGCTGGAGTGCGCCTCGTTGACCAGCACCTCGGTGGCGCCGCCGTCGACAAGCCCGGCCACACAGGCGTTCACGTCGCCGGTGAACATCCGGCGGAACCGCTGCCACTGCTCGGTGCCGGGCTCCACGTCGGCGGCCCAGGTGACGCCGGTGGCGCCCTCCATGTCCGCCGAAATCATGATCCGCATGCGCGCTACGTTACTTCTTGGCACCACTCGCCGGCAGTCATTGACTTTGTAGGCCGGTAGATGGTTACTTCCTTGCAATCCGGGAAGGAAGAGGTGGTCACCGTGCGATTGAGGCGATGGGGACTCGGCGCCGTACTGGCGATATCAACGCTGGTCGCGGCCCCGCTGGCAACCCCGAACAGCATCCCGGCGGCAGGCGCCCAGGGGCCCGTCACGCTGCGCGTGGCGTTCACGACGGACGTCGACTCGATGAACCCGTTCCAGTCCGTCCTGCTGGTTCCCACGCAGATCCTGCGCATGATGTACGAGTACCTGACGGTGGCCAGCGCCAAGGACTCGTCGCCCGAACCGGGCCTCGCCGAGCGCTGGGAGACCTCCAGCGACAACTTGACCTGGACGTTCCACATCCGCAAGGGCATGCAGTGGTCGGACGGGCAGCCGATCACCGCGCGGGACGTGGCGTTCACCTACAACCTGATCATGACCAACGAGGACGCGGCCGCGGCCAACGGCGTCGCGGTGACCAACTACGAGTCGGTCACCGCCAAGGACGACACCACCCTCGTGATCAAGACCAAGCAGCCCCAGGCGTCCATGCTCACCTCCGAGGTCCCGATCGTGCCCGAGCACGTCTGGAAGGACGTCAAGGACATCAAGAACTTCACCAACACCGACAAGTTCCCGGTGGTCGGCAGCGGCCCGTTCGTGCTGACCGGGTACCAGGAGGGCCAGTCGGTCACGCTGGAGGCCAACGACAAGTTCTGGCGCGGCCGGTCCAAGGTGGACAAGCTGCAGTACGTCAAGTACGAGAGCACCGACGCCGCCGTCCAGGGTCTGCGCAAGGGCGACGTCGAGCTCGTCTACCGGCTCACGGCCAACCAGTACAAGGCCCTGCAGAACGAGCCGAACATCACCACCCACGCGGGCAACAACCGGCGGTACACCGAGATCATCTTCAACCCGGGCAACCCGAAGGCCGACGGCAGCGCGTTCGGCAACGGCAACCCCGTGCTCAAGGACGTCAACTTCCGCAAGGCGCTGGCCCACGCCGTCGACGTGAAGACGATTATCGACAAGGTCAAGCAGGGCTTGGCGGAGCCGGCGACCCAGGTCATGCCGGCGGTCTATCCCGATTGGACGTTCAAGCCGTCGGAGTCGCAGAAGCACAACTTCGACCTGGCCAAGGCGAACTCCCTGCTCGAGGCGGCCGGGTACGCCAAGGGCGCCGGCGGAACCCGGACCGACAAGCAGGGCAAGGAGATCAACCTGCGCCTGCTGGTCACCAGCGACGACGCGGAGCGCCAGCAGATCGCCGAGTTCGTCAAGGGCTGGTTCGCCGAGCTCGGCGTCGGCGTGACGGTCGAGTTCAAGGGCTCCAACCAGGTCAACGACGACACCAACGCCGGCAACTACGACATGGCGATCAGCGGCTGGAGCGTGAGCCCGGACCCCGACTACCAGCTCGCCCAGCAGACCTGCAAGGTGGTCGGCACCGAGCTGTCCGACTCCAACTTCTGCAGCACCGAGTACGACGCGCTCTACGCCAAGCAGCAGGGCGAGCTGGACAAGTCCAAGCGGATGCAGCTCGTCCAGCAGGCGCAGGCGATCCTGCACGACAACGTGTCCGCGATCATGCTCTACTACGACAAGCAGCTCGAGGCCTACCGCTCCGACCGGTTCAGCTCGTTCGCGACTCAGCCGGCCGAGAACGGGATCATCGCCAACCAGAGCGGCTACTGGGGCTACTACAACGCCGTCCCGGTCGGGGCCGAGGACACGCAGGCGGCGTCCGAGCCCAACTCCGGCCTCGGCACCGGCGCGGTCGTCGGCATCGTCGGCGGCGCCGCGGTGCTCGTGGCCGGCGCCGTGTGGGGCCTCAGCCGCCGGCGCCGGGCCACCGCCGACGACCGGGAGTAGTCCACCGTCGTGAGTCTTTGCGGTGCCCACAAAAGACTCACGACACCTGACCTGGGAGCGCAGCAGTGGTCGACATGCTGACCACGACCGAACCGGTCGCGGAGCTGCCCGGCGGCGAGCGGGCCGCCGGGCGGGTCCGCGCCCTCGGCACCGCCCGCTTCGTCGCGGTGAAGATCGGCGGCGGGCTGGTCAGCCTGCTGCTGGTGGTCGTGCTCGGCTTCTTCCTGTTCCGCGCCCTGCCGGGCAATCCGATCCGGTCGATCACGACCGACTCGCACACCAGCATCGAGCAGATCGAGAAGCTGCGCGCCGAGTGGGGGATGGACGAGCCCCTGCCCGGCCAGTTCGTCGAGTACCTCGGCGACCTGCTGCGCTGGGACCTCGGCACCTCGTTCAAGTACAAGCAGCCGGTCGGCGACCTGATCCTCGGGCGGATCGGCCCGACCCTGCTGCTGACCGGCGCCGCGCTGCTGCTCGCCCTCGTCCTCGGCCTGTGGCTGGGCACGAGGGCGGCGTGGCGGCACGGCAGCCGGTTCGACCGGCTGGCCACCGGCACCTCGCTGGTGCTGTGGTCGGTGCCGACGTTCTGGCTCGGCCTGATCGCGCTCATGGTGTTCGCGGTGGCGCTTGACCTGTTCCCGACCGCAGGGATGACCACGCCCGGCGGCGTCGACGGGTTCCTGCCCGCCGTGCTGGACGTCGCACACCACCTCGTGCTGCCCGCGGTCACCCTGACCGCGGTGACCTACGCGCAGTACCTCATGGTGATGCGCTCGTCGCTGCTGGAGGAGATGAACGCCGACTACCTGACCACGGCCAGGGCCAAGGGACTCACCGACGACCAGGTCCGGCGCCGGCACGCGGTGCCCAACGCGCTGCTGCCCACGGTCACGATCATCTTCCTGCACACCGGGTTGCTCGTGTCCGGCGCGGTGACCGTGGAGACCGTGTTCTCCTGGCCGGGGCTGGGCCTGCTCACCTACAACGCGATCGGCTTCCCCGACTACCCGCTCCTGCAGGGCACGATGATCGTGCTGGCCGGCGCGGTCGTCGTGATGAACGTGCTGGCCGACCTGGTGTACCGGCTGCTCGACCCGCGGGTGCGTGCGGCATGAGCACCGGAGCGGGACGGATCGCCTGGGCCCGGCGGCGCCGGGCGGCGGGCAAGCTGTGGCGCGACTTCGCCGACAGCCGCTCCGGCCTCGTCGGCCTGGCCGCGCTGCTCGGCATCGTGCTGATCGCGCTGCTGGCCCCGCTGTGGATCAGCGCGGACGACCTGTCGGTGATCAAGGCGACCGGCGGGATCCTCACCCCGCCGAGCGGCGAGTTCTGGTTGGGCACCGACCACGCCGGGCGCTCGGTGCTCGACCTGACCGTCTACGGCGCCCGGGTGTCGCTGCTCGTCGGCATCGCGGCGGCGGTGCTCTCGGTGGGCATCGGCACCATCGTCGGCATGCTGTCCGGCCACTTTGGACGGTGGGTGTCCGCGGTGCTCATGCGGGTCACCGACTTCTTCCTTGTGCTGCCAGCACTGGTGCTGGCCATCGCGCTGTCCACGATGCTCGAACGGGGCCTGTCGACGATCATCCTGGCCATCGGCGTCACCTCCTGGCCGTCCACCGCCCGCCTGGTGCGCGCGCAGACGCTGACCATCGAGGCCCGGCCGTACATCGAGCGGGCCCAGGCGCTCGGCGGCGGGCACCCGCACATCCTCCTGCGGCACGTGCTCCCGGCCGTGCTTCCCTTGGTGCTGGCCAACACCACGCTCGCGGTCGGCAGTGCGATCATCTCCGAGTCCACATTGGCCTTCCTCGGCCTCGGCGACCCGAGCAAGGTCTCCTGGGGCCTGATGCTCAAGCAGGCGCTGGACACCGGCTCGGTCACCGCCGGCGCCTGGTGGTACCTGCTGCCGCCCGGCATCGCCATCGTCGCCGTCGTGCTGTCGTTCACCCTCTGCGGGCGGGCACTGGAGATCGTGGTCAACCCCAACCTGAAGGCCGGGAGGCGGTAGCCCGATGAGCTTGCTGGAGTTCCGGGACGTCTCGGTCAGCTACGCCGGGGCCCGCACCGGCGTGCCGGCGGTGCGGGGGGTGAGCCTGCGCCTGGACAGCGGCGAGAAGCTCGGCCTTGCCGGGGAGTCCGGCTGTGGAAAGTCCACTTTGGCCATGTCGGTGCTGCGCCTGCTGCCCCGCTCCGCCACGGTGTCCGGCCAGATCCTGCTCGACGGCGAGGACGTCGGCGCCATGTCCTGGGGCCGCCTGCGGGCCGTCCGGTGGGCCAGCACGTCCGTGGTGTTCCAGGGCGCGATGCACGCCCTCAACCCGGTCCGCAAGGTGGGCGAGCAGATCGCCGAGCCGCTCGTCATCCACCACTCCGGCCCGCAGTCCGCGCCCGCGCTCCGCGCCCGGGTCAACGAGCTCCTCGGCCAGGTCGAACTGCCCGCCGCCAAGGCCGACGCCTACCCGCACGAGCTGTCCGGCGGCCAGAAGCAGCGCGTCATGATCGCCATGGCCCTTGCCTGCCGGCCCCGCCTGATCATCGCCGACGAGCCGACCACCGCGCTCGACGTCATCGTCCAGGCCCAGGTCCTCGAGGTCCTCACCCGCCTCGTCACCGAGCACCACCTCGGCCTGATCATGATCAGCCACGACCTTGCCGTCCTGGCCGCCACCTGCGACCGCCTCGCGATCATGTACCGGGGCGAGATCGTCGAGGAGGGCGACTCCCGCACCCTGATCCGCGACCCCCAACACCCCCACACCAAGGCCCTCGCCGCCGCCTTCCCCACCGTCGGCGACCCGATCTACCGCTACGCCCCCGCCACCCTCACCTCGCCAACCCCTCAACAGCCAGCCCCCACCCCGATATGGGGTGGGGGGCGGGTTCGTGGGCAGTTTACCGCCGATCCCCGACAACAAGATCCAGATCCGGCCGGCCATCCACAGGTGGCGGAGGTGTCCACAGCACCGCTGCTGCGGGTTGACAACCTGCGGGTGACGTTCCACGGCCGGCACCGCGAGATCACCCACGCCGTCGCCGGCGTCTCGCTCGACGTGCACGAGGGTGAGATCGTCGCCCTGGTCGGCCAGTCCGGCTCCGGCAAGACCACCCTCGCCCGCACCATCCTCGGCCTCCAGAAACCCACCGCCGGGCAAGTGATCTTCGCCGGCGAACCCATCCCCACCACCTCCCGCGGCCTGCGCGCGTACCGCCGCCAGGTCCAGCTCGTCCTGCAGGACCCGACAAGCGCGCTCAACCCCCGCCACACCGTCTACGAGGCCGTCGCCGAGGGCCTGCGCATCCACCGCCTCGCCGGCGACGAGCACGAGCGCGTCGCCGAGGCCCTGCGCAACGCCGAGCTGCGCCCGCCGGAGGAGTTCATGCCGGTCCTCCCGCAGGAGCTGTCCGGCGGCCAGCGCCAGCGCGTCGTCATCGCCGGCGCCCTTGCCCTCGAGCCCCGCCTGCTCGTCGCCGACGAACCCGTCGCCTCCCTCGACGCCTCCGTGCGCGGCGAGATCCTCGCCCTCCTGCTGCGCCTGCGGGCCCGCCTCGACCTCGCCGCCCTCGTCATCACCCACGACCTCGGCCTGGCCTGGAACATCGCCGACCGGGTCGCCGTCATGTACCGCGGCGCCCTCGTCGAAGTCGGCCCCGTCGACGACGTCCTCGCCAATCCCCGGCACGGTTACACCCGCTCCCTGCTCGCCGCCCTCCCGGACTCCGGCACCGTGAACGTTCAATAGGCCGTTGGGCGGAAACAGGGCGAGTGCACTGTGTAATCTCAAGGCGCCATGGCCACCACCGCCGATGCGTCGTCAGACGTGGAGACAGAAGCGCAGTCCGTCAGTACGGGCGATCACGGGGAGACCGGTGCGCCGCTGCCGGTCCGAACGATCCTGCTCGGATCCGTCGGGAGTGTGCTGATCCTGCTCGGCGCCCTTGGGGCGGGCGGGATCCTGCTGCACGACCCGATCCTGGGGAATGGGCCGCTGTCGTGGATCCGGTACGGGCACGGGCAGATGCTGGCCACGATGGTCGTGTACCTGGGATTCGGCCTTGTGGTGTGGTCCTGGGTGCGGTTGGGGCGGCATGTGCTGGCCGGGCGGGTCGGGACGCGACCGGTGGTGCTCGCGGCGGCCTGCTGGACGGCGCCGCTGCTGATCGCGCCGGCCCTGTTCACCCGGGACGTGTACCTGTACATCGCGTACGGGACGCTGCCGCTGCACGGGCAGGATCCGTACACGGTGGGGCCCGGGGTGCTGGAGATCCAGCCGATCGTGGAGAACGTCGACGCGTTCTGGCAGACCACGCCGGCGCCGTACGGACCGCTGTTCATCCTGCTTGCCAAGGGCGTCGTGTGGATCACCGGGACGAACATGATCGCCGGCGTGATCCTGATGCGGCTGGCGCTGACGCTGGGCATCGTGCCGCTGCTGTGGGCGCTGCCGGGGCTGGTGCGGCACCTTGGCGGGAAGCTGCCGGTCGCGGTGTGGCTGGCGGTCGCCGGACCGATGACCGTGGTGCACCTGATCGGCGGGCCGCACAACGACGTCCTCATGATCGGCCTGCTGGCGGCGGGCACCGTGCTGGTGCTGGACCGGCGGCACGTGCTGGGCATCGCGCTGGTGACGCTGGGGGTGGCGGTGAAGGCGACCGCGGTGGTCGCGCTGCCGTTCCTGGTGTGGGTATGGGCCGGGCACCTGAGCTCCACCCGGTGGCGCAACTTCGCCAGGGCGGTCACGGCATCGGTGACGATCTTCCTGGTCACGTTCGCGGCGGCCACCCTGGTGTCCGGGGTGGACCTGGGATGGATCACGGCGCTGGACGCGCCGGGCGCGATCGTCAACTGGATGTCGCTGCCGACCGCGGTGGGGGAGTTCCTGCACACGCTGGCCGGGATCTTCTTCAGCGATCTGAACAAGACGTATTTCGTGACGGTCACCCGGATTCTCGGCGGGCTGGTGCTGCTCGTGATCGTGGCCCGGCAGTGGTGGGCGGCCCGGGACGGCGGCCCGGACGCGGTGCGGCGGGCGGCCATCGCGCTGTTCGCCGTGGCGATCCTCTCGCCCGCGACCCTGCCGTGGTACCTGACCTGGGGTTTCGTGCTCGCCGCTGGCCTGCGGTGGAGCCGGCGGCAGCTGGCCGCGCTGGTGGCGCTGGCCGTGTTCCTGGTGCTCACGTACTCGCCCGCGGGCCGCGACCTGCTCTACAACTGGCTGTTCATGGCCGGCGCGGTGGGCATATCCGTGCTGGCCGCAGTGTCACTGCTGCGGCCCGACCCGCTGAAGCTGTTCTCGTCGAACCGCGAATCCGATGACCCGCACCCTGCTGACCGCTGAGACCGGCGGCGCACCGGCAAGTCCGGCGTCCGCGGGTCCCCCACCGGTGCGCACGATCGCGCTCGGCACCGCGGGCAGCCTGCTGATGCTGGCCGGAAGCCTCGGTGCGGCGGCGGTGCTCGTGCCCGACCCCGTCCTTGGCACCGGGCCGCTGTCCTGGCTGCGCTTCGGGCACGGCCGGATGCTGGCCGGGCTGATGGTCTACGCCGGCTTCGGACTGCTGCTCTGGGCCTGGGTGCGGCTCGGCCGGCACGTGCTGGCGGGTCGGGTGGGGACCCGGCCGGTGCTCGCGGCCGCGGCGTGCTGGACGGCGCCGCTGCTGGTCGCGCCGGCCCTGTTCAGCCGGGATGTCTACTCCTACCTCGCGCAGGGGGCGATCACGCTGCGCGGCCTCGACCCCTACGCGGTCGGCCCCGCCGTGCTCGACTCGCCGGAGCTCGTGTCGGGGGTGCACCCGTTCTGGATGGGCACGCCGGCGCCGTACGGGCCGCTGTTCATCCTGCTGGCCAAGGGCGTCGTGTGGATCACCGGGACGAACGTGCTCGCCGGTGTGATCCTGATGCGGCTGGTGCTGACGCTGGGCATCGTGCCGCTGCTGTGGGCGCTGCCCAGGCTGGTCCGGCACCTTGGCGGGAACCTGCCGGTCGCGGCGTGGCTGGCGATCGCAGGGCCGGTGACCGTGGTGCACCTGATCGGCGGGCCGCACAACGACGTCCTCATGATCGGCCTGCTGGCGGCGGGCACCGCGCTGGTGCTCGAGCGGCGGCACCTGCTGGGCATCGCACTGCTGACCCTTGCCGTGGCGATCAAGGCCACCGCCGTGGTCGCCCTGCCGTTCCTGGTGTGGATCTGGACCGGGCACCTGGACGCCACGCGCTGGCGCGGGTTCGCCAGGGCGGCGGCAGGCTCGCTGGTCACGGTCGGCGCCGTGTTCGCGGTGGTCACCGTGCTCGCCAGGGTGGACCTGGGCTGGATCTCGATGCTCAGCGCCTCGTCGAGGATCGTGAACTGGCTGTCCCTGTCGACGGCGGTGGGGGAGTTGCTGCACGCCCTCACGGCCATCGTCGCCGACGTGAGCCGGTACGACTTCGTGGCGGTCACCCGGCTGCTCGGCATGGCGGCGCTGGCGGCGATCCTGGTCAGGCAGTGGTGGCTCGCCCGGGACGGCGGTCCGGACGCCGTCCGCCGGGCGGCCATCGCCCTACTCGCCGTGGCGGTCCTGTCGCCGAGCACGCTGCCCTGGTACCTCACCTGGAGCCTCGTGCTCGCCGCCGGCCTCGCCTGGCGGCGCGGGCATCTCGCGATCATGGTGGCGGTCGCCGCGTTCCTGGTGGTCCCGTATTCGCCGGACGGCGAGACCCTGCTCTACGTGTGGCCGTTCATGGCCGTGGCGATCGCCCTGTCCGTTCTGGCCGGGGTGTCGCTGGTGCGTCCCGACCCGTTGGGACTCGGAGGTCGTCAGCGCCCGGTGGGGCCGACGACGGTGCCCGACTCGGGCGCGTCCGGCACCTCCGGGGTCTCCACGTCGGGCTGATCCACGGCCGGAATCTCCTCGTCGACCACGGGCTCATCGACGACCGGCTCGTCGACCACGGGCTCGTCCACCACGGGTTCATCGACCGGCTCTTCCGCGGGTTCCTCGGCAGGCTCCTCCGCCGGCTCGGCACCCTCGGACCCCGGTACCGTGAAGTTGATCGTCACGTCGTCCGTCACGGTGATCTCGGCTTCCCCGGTGATGTCCTTGTAGTCGCCGGTACCGCCGATCACCGCACCCTTCTTCGGTGTGGACACGTCGTCCGACACCAGACCGCTGATGTGGACCTCGCCGTTCTCCAGCCGCAGGATCGCCACACATTGGGACAGCATCCCGCTGTCGTCCTTGCTGACGACGGCACATTCGCTGGAGCCGTCGCCCTCGTAACCGGTCAGGTTGTCGACGACCGACAGGCTCGCCGTGAACGGCGCGCCTTCCTCCAGCTCCGCGGTGAACGTGGTGCTCTTGATCGTCGCGGTGGCGTCCACCAGCGGGTCGGCCTGCGGTGCCGCCGTAGCGATGGTCGCCGACGCCACCGTGATCAGCGCCGCCGCCGGCAGAACGGCCAACGCCCCCGGAATGACGAGCTTCATGTGATCGACCTTTCCCTCCGTAATAGGTCCGGCCACGGAACGTGGCCAACACACACAGTAGGGATCAATCGATCATCGGCAACCCCGGCTGCCAGCGACGACTACGACACGTGACGGCGATCCAAAACAAAAGAGTGAGCCCGCCGGATCCCCCGTCCGTGACGGCCCGAGAACAATGTCACGCGATGTTTTCGCGGCCGCCCGAACAAATACCCGCCAATTGGAAAACACTGCACTTTCTGGGGCAACGTGGAATGCGGTCAGCGCAGCGCCGCGACGGCCTGCACCGCCTGGTCGACCTGCTCCGGCGTGGTGACGATGCTCGGGCCGAAGCGCAGAAAGGGGTCGTCGTACGGGGTCACGCTGGCCACGATCCGGTGCTCGTCGCGCAGCCGCCGCACGGCCACCCCGGGGCTCATCCCGGCCAGCGAGCACATCACCAGGCCGGCGGACAGCGCCGGGTCCATCGGCGTGATCAACTTGACGGTCGGGATGCCGGCCAGGCCCTCCTTGAGGCGGGCGACCTGAACCCGGATCCGATCGGCGATCCGGTCCCGCCCGATGCTCTGGTGGAACTGGAACGCCTCGGTGAGCGCCCAGCGGTGCTCGAAGGAGTGGTAGCCGCCCGGGGTCGCGGCCCCGCCGGGAGTGCCCCGATCGGAGAAGCTCGGGATCACCGGGCCGACGGCGTCCCAGGCCCGGCCCCACACCAGCCCGGTGCCGCGCGGGCCGAACAGCCACTTGTGCGTGCCGGTGGTCAGGAAGTCGCAGCCGAGCTCGGTGACCGTGGTGTCCACCGCGCCGAAGCCGTGCACCCCGTCGACCCACAGCAGCGCCCGGTCGGCGGGATCCCGGCCGGCGTTCACCTCGGCCAGCATCGCGGCGATGGCCTTGACCGGCAGCCGGACGCCGGTGCTCGAGTGCACCCAGGTGATCACCACGACCCGGGTGCGCGGGGCGATCCCGTCCCGCAGCCGCGCCACGATGTCGCCCTCGGTGGCCGCGGCCGGGTCGTCGTAGAGCGCGACCCGCCGCACCGGCGCGCCGGTGCGCTCGGACATCAGGCGCAGCGCCTCGTGGGTGCCGAAGAAGTCGTGCTCGGTGGTCAGCACGTCCTGGCCGGGCAACAGCTTCAGCCCGCCGCACAGCAGCCCCATGCCCATCGTGGTGCTGTCGGTCAGCGCGATCTCGCCGGGGACGGCGCCGAGGTAGGCCGCCGCCGCCTCGCGGGCCTGCCGCTCGAGCTCAGTGTCCCGACGCAGGTATCCATGCGTGTCGGCGTCCAGCCCGGCCCGGTGCCGCTCGATCGCCTCGCGCACCGGCGCCGGGTGCGCGGCGAGCACGAACGCCGCGAAGTGCGCCAGCTCGGCGTTCAACGGAAACTGCGCCCGCACCGAGTCCCAGTCGTTGGGGTTGAACAACGGTTGCGCCGGGCCGGCGTTGTCCGTGCATCCGGCAAGCACCCCGACCCCGGACGCAAGCCCGGCCCCCAGCACCGCCCGCCGCCCAAGCCTGACCATGCCTCCACGGTATCCCGCAAGGCTCACGACAGGGCCGGTTGCCGCAGGGTGAGCGTGCCTGCGTCGGCGTCGAGCCTCGCCGGTGCGCCGAGCGGGATCGTCGGCGAGCAGGGACAGTGCCCGAAGCCGAGCTCCCAGATCGTCGGGATGCCAAGGGAGCCAAGGAGATCCGCCATCACGTCATACACATCGGACGGTTCGCCGCAGCCGGTCCACGAGCCGAGCGCGATCCCGGAGACGGCGGTGAACCAGCCGGCCCGGAGCAGCTGGGTGATCATCCGGTCCAGCCGGTACGGCGGCTCGGTCACGTCCTCCAGCACCATGATCGCGCCCTCCGGCGGCGGGGGAGCGTCCGGCGCGGCCAACCCGGCCACGAGCAGGCTGAGGTTGCCGCCGACGAGGACGCCCTCGGCCGTCCCGTGCTCAAGCGTGGCGGCGGCCGGGCCGGTCAGCGTGAGCGCCCGCTCCGGCTCGAACAGCATGCGGCGCAGGTGATCCTGGGCCACCGGGTCGAACAGGTCACCGGCGATCATGGGGGAGAGCAGCGTGACCACGCCCAGGTGCGCGCGGATCGCTTCGTGCAGGGTCGTGACGTCGCTCGACCCGGCGAGCGCCTTGGGCCCCGCCGCGGCCATCGCGTCCCAGTCCAGCAGGTCCACCATGCGCAGGCAGCCGTAGCCGCCGCGGGCGCAGATCACCGCGGCCACACCCGGATCGCACCACGCCCGCTGCAGATCGGCCGCCCGGTCGGCGTCGCCGCCGGCCAGGTACGGCAGCTTGGGGTGCCGGCCGAGCACGTGCCTGCCGACGTCCACCCGCAGTCCCCAGGCCTCGAGCACCGCCACCCCGCGGTCCAGCCGCGCGGCGTCGACCGGCCCGGCCGGCGCCACCACGGCGACCCGGTCACCCGGCGCCAACCGGCGCGGCCGCGTGCTCACCGGCGCAGTTCCAGCTCCGGGATGCCGGGCGGGGTGAAGCCGAGCACCTGGCCGTAGAACGACAACTCCGCCTGCAGCGCCGCCTCGATGGTCTCCGCCCGGCGGAACCCGTGCTGCTCGCCCTCGAAGGCCAGGTAGGCGTGCGGGATCCCGCTGCCGTCCAGGCTGGCCACGAACCGGTCGGCCTGCTCCGGCGGGCACACCTGATCTTCCAGACCCTGCAGCAGGAGCACCGGACCGGCCAGCGTGTCGATGTGGTTCATGGGGGAGCGCTCGACGTAGCGGTCGGCGTGCTCGGGCAGGGCGCCGACGAGCCGCTCGTCGTACCGGGACTCGAAGTCGTGGGTCTGGCCGCCCTCGTGGTTCCATGTGATCAGGTCAAGGACCGGGAACATGATCGTGCCACACCGGTAGGTGTCCACAGTGGTCATCGACGCCGCCGCGGTCCAACCGCCCGCGCTGCCACCGCGGATCGCCAGCCGCGCCGGATCCGCCACGCCGGTCCTGGCCAGCTCGGCGGCCACCGTGGCGCAGTCCCGCACGTCCACCACGCCCCACTGCTCGTAGAGCAGCTCCCGGAAGGCGCGCCCGTAACCGGACGAGCCGCCGTAGTTCACCGCGACCACGCCGATGCCCCGGCTGGTGAAGTAGGCAAGATCCAGGCTCAGCGTCGGGGAGAACTTCCCGGTGGGCCCGCCGTGCGCGTGCACGACGAACGGCGGACGCTCGCCATCCGGGCCGGCGAAATCGGGATTTCTCGGCAGGTACACGTAGGCCGGAATGGAGTGTCCACTGTGGTCAGTGAAGCGCCGCTCCTCGGGCACGGGCAGGTAGCGCTCGTCCGGCAGGTTGGCGGCCGGGCTGCTGACCTCGGCGAGCCGGCCGGTGGCCAGATCCAGCGACACGATCGCCGTGCCGCGGGTCGGCCCACCGGCCGGCGCCACCACGACCTCGCCGGTCGCCGTCAGATCCGGCGTCCACACGGGACGGTCGGTGGCCACGTCGGTCACGGTCCCGCCGTGCTCGTCGAGGATCGCGAGCCGCCCTGAGCGCAGGACGGCGTGCCGGCCACCGCCCAGCGGCGTGAACCACCGCCAGCCGAGCTGCCACATCGGGCCGCCCAGCTCCTCGGTGCACGGCGCCAGGTTCCGGCCCGTGCCGTCCAGGCCGAACCGGTGCAGGTTCCACCAGCCGTCCGGATCGGTCAGCGCCAGCACGGCGTCCGGACCGTCCCACTCGACCTGGCAGACGCTCTCCGCCGGCCCGCCGGCCAGCACCCGGTGCGGTCCGAACTCCCCGCCGGGCTCGATCTGCGCGACGCACAGCTCGGTTCCGTCCCACGGCATCCGCGGGTGGTCCCAGCCGATCCAGGCCGCGTGCCGCCCGTCCGGGCTCACCTTCGGACCGGTCATGAAGTGGTGGCTGGCGGTCAGCCGGACGACCGCACCGCCGGAGACCGGCAGCGCGACCAGGTCCCGCCGGATGTCGGTGGGCCGGTCCCCGGTGACCGTCTCGCGCACGCACCAGACGTGCGTGCCACCCGGCCCGGCCGACAGATCGGCGTAGCGGATGCCGTGCTCCCGCTCGGGCGCCGGGCTGATCGGCTCCGGCTCGCCACCGTCCGGGTCGAACAGGTACACCCGCTGGTCCGCCCAGTCGGTGAACGCCACCCGCGGGCCGGCCGGGGTGTCCACCGGGGTCCAGGGCCGGCCGCCGTACTCGTGCACGCGGTTGCGCACGTTCCACGGCGCGGCCAGCAGCTCCACCGCCGCGCCGCCGGGCTCGGCCCGCAGCAGCGTGACCCGGCCACCCTCCTGCGGCCTGGTCTCGGTCCACCAGACGAACCCGCCGCGCAGGTTCACCCAGCCGACGCCGCGTTGGGCCGTGGCCGCGTCGGCGGCGGTGATCGGCGAGGTCCAGGTGCCGTAGGCGGCGATCTTCGTCACGGCGACGACCCTAACCGGTCGGCGAAGACCGAGAACGAGCCTGCTCCGGAGTGCCGATTGCCTTAGGGTCGGAGGTGCTATGGCTCGGGTCATTCACATCTTTCGCCAGCCCGACCGGTTCGTCGCCGGCACCGTCGGGCAACCCGGCGACCGCACGTTCTACCTGCAGGCCGTCGAGGACGCTCGGACGGTCAGCGTCACGCTGGAGAAGCAGCAGGTAGCGGTGCTCGCCGAACGGATCGGCTCGCTCCTGGAGGAGGTTCACCGGCGGTTCGGGGCCGAGCTGCCCGAGGAGCCCTCGGAGGACCAGCTCGACGTCGACCCGCTGGAGATCCCGCTTGAGGAGGAGTTCCGGGTGGGCACGATGGGCCTGGGCTGGGACTCCGAAAGCCGGGCGGTGGTGATCGAGCTGCTGGCGGTGACCGAGGGCGAGGTCGACGAGTCCGTCGTGCTCGACGACACCGAGGAGGGCCCGGACGCGGTGCGCGTGTTCCTCACGCCGACCAAGGCCAGGGCGTTCGCCGAGCGGGCCGACCGCGTGGTCCGGGCCGGGCGCAAGCCGTGCCCGCTGTGCGCCGAGCCGCTCGACCCCGACGGCCACGTGTGCCCGCGGCAGAACGGGTACCGCCGAGGCGGAGAGTCCGACTGAGGTGCTGCCCACGGATCCCGCCGCCATCGAGCTCGTGGCCCGCGGCCGGATCGAGGTGGAGGGCCGCCTGGTCGACGCGTCGAACACCACGCTGTTCTGCGGCATCAGCTCGGCCGGCGCCGAGGCGAAATGCGTGTACAAACCGGTCAGCGGGGAGCGCGCGCTGTGGGACTTCCCGGACGGCACGCTTGCCGGCCGGGAGGTCGCGACCTACCTGGTGTCCGAGGCCGCCGGCCTGCACCTGGTGCCGCCAACGGTTTACCGCGACGGCCCGTTCGGCCCCGGCATGGTGCAGCTGTGGGTGGACACCAAGGAGGGCGACGACCTGGTCGACGTGCTCACCCCCCGGGACGTGCCGCCCGGCTGGCGGCGCGTGCTGCGGGCCAGGGACCGGTTCGGCGATCCGGCCGTCCTTGCCCACGCCGACCACCCGAGCGTGTGCCTGCTCGCCGCCCTCGACGTCGTGATCAACAACGCCGACCGCAAGGGCGGGCACGTGCTGCACGCCACCGACGGCCGGGTGTACGGCGTCGACCACGGGATCTGCCTGCACGCCGAGCACAAGCTGCGCACGGTGCTGTGGGGCTGGGTGGGCGAGCCGATGCCCGCCGAAGCCGTCGAGGCGTTCGGCAAGCTGCGCTCCGCCATCGACGCCGGGCTGGGGGAGCGGCTGACCGAGCACCTCACCCGCGCCGAGGTCCGCGCGCTGGAAGACCGGATCGACGGCCTGCTCGCCGACCCGGTCTTCCCGATGCCCACCTCCGACTGGCGCGCAATCCCCTGGCCGGCGTTCTAACGCAGCGGGCGGAAGAACTTCCGAACGTCACCCACGAGCAGCTCCGGGACCTCCATCGCGGCGAAGTGCCCGCCGGTGTCGAAGTCCGACCAGTGCGCGATGTTGTTGGCCTGCTCGGCATAGCGGCGGATGGCGATGTCCTCGGCGAACACGGCGACTCCCACCGGCACGTCGGTCGGCGTCGGCCACTCCTGCGCGTGCATGCTCTCGTAGTAGATCTGGGCCGCGGAGCCGGCGGTCCCGGTCAGCCAGTAGAGCATGACGTTGGTCAGCATGTGGTCGCGGTCGACCGACTCCTCGGGCAGCCCGCTCGACGGGTGCGTCCACTCCTTGAACTTGTCGACGATCCACGCCAGCTGGCCGGCCGGCGAGTCGGTCAGCCCGTACGCCACCGTGTGCGGCCGGGTGGCCTGGATCTGGAAGTAGCCGTTGCCCTCGCTGAGGAAGTTGGTGAGCCGTTCCAGCCGGGCCCGCTCCACCTCGGTCAGCGAGGCGCGCTCCTCCTCGCTGACCTCGCCGAGCGGGATGAAGCCGTACGTGGCCGCGTTCACGTGCACCCCGACCACGCCGTCCCGGTCGACCCGGGCGAGGTCGGGCGCGACGAACGCGCCGAAGTCGCCGCCCTGGGCGCCGTAGCGCTCGTAGCCGAGGCGGCGCATCAGCTCGGCGTACGCGGCGGCCATCCGGCGGCTGCTCCACCCGCCGTCCCTGGTCGGCCCGGAGAAGCCGAACCCGGGCATCGACGGGATCACCACATGGAACGCGTCGGCCGGGTCGCCGCCGTGCGACCGGGGGTCGGTCAGCGGGCCGATCACCTTCAGAAACTCGATCACCGAGCCCGGCCAGCCGTGCGCAAGCAGCAACGGCAGCGCGTCCGGCTCGGGGGATCGGACGTGCAGGAAGTGGATGCTCTGGCCGTCGATCTCGGTGGTGAACTGCGGGATGTCGTTGAGCCGCTTCTCGTGCGCCCGCCAGTCGTAGCGGGTGCGCCAGTACTCGGCCAGCTCCTCCAGGTACTCGACCGGGACCCCGCGGTTCCAGCCGACGCCGGTCAGCGTGGCCGGCCACCGCGTGTTGGCCAGCCGCGTGTGCAGCTCGTCGAGGTCGGCCTGCGCGACGTCGATGTGGAAGGGTCGGATCTCGCTGTTGTTCGCCATGCGCTCACGCTATCGGCGATTGCGGACAGGACCGGTCCGCGATCGATGAGAGAATTCTCCCGTGGACACCGCGGCCCGGTTGCTGAAGCTGCTGTCGCTGCTGCAGATCCGGCGGGACTGGACAGGCGCCGAGCTGGCCGAGCGGCTCGGGGTCACGCCGCGCACGATCCGCCGGGACGTCGAGCGGCTGCGCGAGCTGGACTATCCGGTGGCCGCGACGCCCGGGGTGGCCGGCGGGTACCGGCTCGGGTCCGGCACCGCGCTGCCCCCGCTGGTGCTCGACGACGACGAGGCCGTGGCCGTCGCGATGGGCCTGCGCACCGCGGTGGGCGGCACGATCGCCGGCATCGAGGAGACCTCGGTGCGCGCGCTGACCAAGCTGGAGCAGGTGCTGCCGTCGCGGCTGCGCCGCCGGATCAACGCGCTGCAGTCGGCGGTGGTGCCGATGCCCGGCGGCGCCCCGGCCGTCGACCCGCAGACCCTGACCACGATCGCCGCCGCCTGCCGCGACCACCAGCGCCTGCACGTCGACTACCGCAGCGCCGGGGGCACCGCGAGCCGGCGGGTCGTCGAGCCGGCGCGGCTGGCCTGCACGGGCCGGCTGTGGTACCTGCTGGCCTGGGACACCGGCCGGGGCGACTGGCGCACGCTGCGGGTGGACCGGATCACCGCCGCACCCGGCCTCGGCGCCCGGTTCACCCCGCGCGAGCCGCCGGAGGCCGACATCGCCGGCTACGTCAGCCGCGCGATCTCCTCCGCGCCCTATCCCTACCGGGCCAAGGTGGTCGTCCACGCCCCGGCCGAGCGGGTCCGCGAGCGGGTGACCCCGGCGTCGGGGATGGTCGAAGCCGTCGACGAGGACAGCTGCGTGCTGCACGTCGGCGGCCCCGAGCTGAGCGTGATCCCGATCTACCTGGCCCGGATCGGCTTCGAGTTCACCGTGCTCGAGCCGCCGGAGCTGATCGAGCAGGTGCGCACGCTGGCCGGCATGTTCAGTCGATCGGTCACGTAGACGATGTCGCCGTGCCGGTGTCGGTGGTCCGCCACGGCGGCTTGAGCAGCATCCAGCGGTGGCCGAACGGGTCGACGATCACCGAGCCCCGCCCGTACGGCTGATCGGTCGGCTCCCGCTCGACGGTCGCTCCGCGCTCGGCCGCGCGCCGCGTCATACCGTCCACATCGGACACCTGCAGGTGCAGGGTGTGGCTGTGCGTCGACGGTGTCGCGGGCGGGGGAGCGACCGGCACGTCGGGCCACAGCTCGGACGCCTCGGCGAACATCAGCACCGCGTCGCCGATGCGGACCTCGGCGTGCCCGACGGTGCCGTCCTCGTTGATGTACATCTCGCCGCGCCGCTTCGCACCGAGCACCTCCACGTACCAGTCCATGGCCGCGCGGGCGTCGGACACGACGATGTACGGCGACAGGGCCGGCCCCCAGTCCAGATCCTGGGTCGCCGCAACGGTTTCGGTCATGGCTCCTCCTTCTGGGTTCAGTACCGCCTGCCGCAGCCGCTCGCGCAGCCGCAGCGCGAAGGCCGGATCGGGATCCACCGGCTCGACGGGCGCGCGGAGGGCGTCCAGCGGATCGGTCATGGCCGGCCCTCCTCTCCCGTGTAGACCCGGCGGAACGCGTTGCGGGCCCGGACCAGCAGCGCCTCGGTGGCGTGCACCGTCCGGCCGAGGTGCGCGGCCACCTCGGGCACCGGCAGCCCGTCGAGGTACCGCAACGTCAGCGCGGCCCGGTGGTGCGCGCCGAGCTCGGCCAGCGCGGCCCTGGCCCGGATCGCGTCGAGCTTGACCTCCCACGGGTCTTCGACCGGGTCCGGATCGCCCTCCAGCACCCGCAGCCCGCGCTGCTCGCGCTCGACCCGCCGCCAGTGGTCGGCCAGCTTGTGCCGGGCCACACCGATCAGCCAGCCGATCGACAGCTCCGGCGCGTCGGGCTTGCGCACCGCGCTCACCGCCGCGAGAAAGGTCTCCGCGGTGAGATCCTCGGCGAGCGACCGCTCCCCGCACCGGGCCAGCAGGTAGCCGTAGACGTGCGGCAACGCCTCGTCGTACAGCTCCAGCAGCCCGAAAGCCGGGTCGGGCCGCACGCCGGGTTGCGTGCTCACGTCCCTATCGTCGTCCGAACGGGACACACTCCGACGGGCAACCCGAGAAATTCTCCTCCGGCGAGTCGCGGACCCCGGCGGGCCGGCCTCGCCTACCGTTGCCAGCCGTGCGCTTCCAGGACTACGGCCGCGATGTGCTCGCCGGCCGCCGGCCGCGACGGGCCGTTCCGGAGATCACCGCCGAGCCGGGGCTCGTGGTCGAGGACCCGGGCAGCGGGTTCTGCGGCGCCGTCGTCGGCTTCGAGCAGGGCAACGTGGTGCTCGAGGACCGGCACGGCCGGCGCCGGCTGTTCCCGCTCACCCCGGCCGGGTTCCTGGTCGACGGCAAGCCGGTGACGCTGGTCCGCCCGGCGCGTACGCCGCCGGCGGCCGCAAGGCTGTCCGCGTCCGGCTCGGTCCGGGTGGCCGGGGTCCGGGCCAGAACCGCGCGGGACAGCCGGATCTGGGTCGAGGGACGGCACGACGCCGAGCTGGTCGAGCGGGTCTGGGGGCACGACCTGCGGGTGGAGGGCGTCGTGGTGGAGCCGCTGCACGGCATCGACGAGCTCGCCGACCGGGTCGCCGAGTTCGGCACCGGGCGGGGCCGCCGGCTGGGCGTGCTGGTCGACCACCTGGTGGCCGACAGCAAGGAGGCTCGCATCACCGAACGGCTCGCCGATCCGAACGTCCTGGTGACCGGGCACCCCTACGTCGACATCTGGCAGGCGGTGCGGCCCGCCGCGGTCGGCATCGCCGCCTGGCCGCGGGTGCCACGGGGCGTGCCGTGGAAGGAGGGCATCTGCGCGGCGCTCGGCTGGGGCGACCCGGCCGACGGCTGGCGGCGGGTGCTGGCCGGCGTGACCAGCTTCCGCGACCTGGAGACCCCGCTGATCGGCGCCGTCGAGCGGCTGATCGACTTCGTCACCGAGCCGGAGTCCTGAGGACGCCATGGGTCACTGAACCCACCCGCCCGCCGTCCCCCACCGCGTCCCCGTATCGCCGGAGCGTTGCTTTCTGAGAACATAGAGTCATGGCCGCGCTCATCTGGCTGATCGGCGGAATCGTGCTGGTCGCAGCCGAGATCCTCTCCGGCGACTTCTTCCTGCTCATGCTGGGCATAGGGGCGCTGAGCGCGGCGCTGGGCGAGGTGCTGTTCGGCAACACGTTCGTCAGCCTGATCATCTTCGCGCTCTCGTCGATCGGGCTGGTCACCTTCGCCCGGCCGTGGCTCAAGGCCCGGTTCCACGGGGCGATCGTGCCCGACAACGTCCAGGCGCTGATCGGCGGCAAGGCCGTCGCGTTGTCCACAGTGGACGAGCACGGCGGCCAGGTGAAGCTGAACGGCGAGGTGTGGTCGGCCCGGGCGTTCGACGAGAAGCAGGTGATCGAGCCGGGCACCTCGGTGACCGTCATGGAGATCGCCGGCGCCACGGCGATCGTGTGGGCCGAGACGATCTGACCGTGTTCTTCCCGCCCGCCATCTCCCCACCGCGTCCCCGGTCGTGCATGCCTGCGGGTAGCCGGCCGGTGTGGTCTACTTCCGCGGCACACACCACGTCCTGAGTGGAGGAAACCTTGGCCGTCCTCATCATCGTCGCCATCGGAGTGCTGCTGGTGGCGATCATCGTGGTCAAGTCGATCCTGGTGATCCCGCAGGCGCAGTCCGCCGTGATCGAGCGCCTCGGTCGGTTCCGCACGGTCGCCGAGCCGGGGTTGAACTTCCTGATGCCGTTCCTGGACAAGGTGCGGGCCCGCATCGACCTCCGCGAGCAGGTCGTGTCGTTCCCCCCGCAGCCGGTGATCACCCAGGACAACCTGACCGTGTCCATCGACACCGTCGTGTACTTCCAGGTGACCGACTCGCGCGCCGCGGTGTACGAGATCTCCAACTACATCGTGGGTGTCGAGCAGCTGACCACCACCACGCTGCGCAACGTGGTCGGTGGCATGAGCCTGGAGGAGACGCTGACCTCCCGCGACTCGATCAACCAGCAGCTGCGCGGCGTCCTTGACGAGGCCACCGGCCGCTGGGGGATCCGGGTAGCCCGGGTCGAGCTCAAGGCCATCGACCCTCCACCGTCCATTCAGGACTCCATGGAGAAGCAGATGCGCGCCGACCGGGAGAAGCGCGCCATGATCCTCACCGCCGAGGGTTCCCGGGAAGCGGCGATCAAGACCGCGGAAGGCCAGAAGCAGAGCCAGATCCTGTCGGCCGAGGGCGCCAAGCAGGCCGCCATCCTGGCCTCCGAGGGTGAGCGCCAGTCCCGCATCCTGCGTGCCCAGGGTGAGCGCGCCGCCCGCTACCTGCAGGCGCAGGGCCAGGCCAAGGCCATCGAGAAGGTGGTCAACGCGATCAAAGCCGCCCGCCCGACCCCCGAGGTGCTCGCCTACCAGTACCTGCAAACCCTGCCGCAGATGGCCCAGGGCGACGCCAACAAGGTCTGGCTGGTCCCCTCGGACTACGGCAAGGCCCTCGAAGGCTTCGCCCGCATGCTCGGCGCGCCCGGCGAGGACGGCGTGTTCCGCTACGAGCCGCCCGCCTACGAGCCCCCGGCCCGCCCCGAGGAGGACGAGGCCGCCGTCGCCGGCTGGTTCGACACCTCCACCGACCCCAAGGTCGCCCAGGCCGTCCGCGAGGCCGAGGCGGTCGCCCGCCAGGAGGTCCCCAGCCCGATCGCCGCCGCCGGCCGGTCCACCTCGGCCGCGCTCGGCGGCTCCCGCTCCGCCCTCTCCCCGCCCGACCTGCCCGACGACGAGCGCTGAAAAGGGTGTCGTGAGTCCTTCCTGGGCCTATGTGGCACCAGAAAGGACTCACGACACCTGACCCGGGGCTCTACCTCGTCGAGGGCTGGGTCTTGATCCGCCGGGGCCGGCCGAGCAGCACCAGCACCACGCCGCCGGCGAGCAGGCCGACGCCGGTCAGCAGCTCCGGGGCGGGGTTGTTGGCGCCGGTCTTGGCCAGCGGGGGAGTGCCGGCGGCCGCGGTCACCTCGACGTCGACGCTGGCCGTGCGGCTGATCTCGCCGCCGGCGCCGTCGGTGATCTTCACCGTCGCGGTGTTGGTGAACGTGCCGACCTCGGTGGGCGTCGCCGTGCAGGTGTAGCTGAACGTCTCGCCGGGGTCGAGCGTGTCGTTGGTGTTGGCGTCGCCGGACGCCGCCGACACCGCCGAGCAGTTCGGGTCGTCGACCGTGACGCCCGGCTGCGGGCTGCTCGTGCCGACGTTCTTGGCGGTGATCGTGAACGTCACCGCGGTGCCGGCGGGAACGCTGGTCGCCGAGGCCGACTTGGTCACCACCATGTCGATCAGCTGCAACTCGACCGCGCCGATGTCGGCGCCGGCTGCCTGCGGCCGGCCGACGCCACGCTGGTCGGAGGCGAGCTGACCGTTGACTCCGGTCACCTTGTCCACCAGCGAGCTGGTCGCGGCCGGCAGCCGCGTCCTGGTCGGCCCGCCGTTGCTCGCCAGGGCGCCGAGCCCGAACGTGTCGAAGGCCAGCGTGCTGCCGTCGGCGAAGCCGCAGACGTCGGCGTCGGTGGACCGGCTGAACTCCGAGCGCTTCGCCGGCGTGAAGCAGTCGGGCCCGTCGGTGCTCGCGGCCGTCGTGCCGATCACGGTGGACACGCTGGCCCACACGCCGAAGATCCCCACGCTGCCGCCACCGGAGTCGCCCGCCTCGCCGGCCTGGCCCGGGGCCGCGGCCGCCACCACGGCGTCGCCGCCGCCACCGCTACCGGCCGGACCGGCCTGCCCCGGCTGACCGCCGCCGCCCCCGCCGCCGTTCTCAGTGATCGTCACGTGCACCAGCTGGGCCACCTCGGCCTTGATGTCGTCGTCGGTGAACCCGGCGACGATCGCACCGGCCGTGCCGCCCCGGCCGCCGTCCCCGGCGTTGCCGCCGTTGCCCGCCGGCGCACCCGTCGGCGGCTGGTCGCCACCCGGCCCGCCGTTGCCGCCGGCGCCGCCGGTCCCGGAGGAGTTGCCGTCGATGGTGGAGTTCTCCACCAGCAGCGTGGTCTCGGCGCTGCGCCCGATGAACACCATCGCCCCGCCGAGGCCGTTGAGCTCGAACGACCCGCCGTCACCGCCGTTGCCACCGGCCGCGCCGAGCCCGCCCTTGCCGCCGGCGCCGCCCGCGCCCCCGTTGCCGGTCGTGTTGCCGTCGAAGGTCGAGCCGCGCACGGTCATCCTGCCGGAGCAGGGGATCGGCTGGAGGTCGTTGTTGGCCGCGACGAACCCGCCGCACAGCGCCGCGCCGCCGGGCCCGGACGGACCACCGTCGCCGCCGGCCCCACCTGCCTGCCCGTCCGCGATGGCGCCGCACGCACCCGCGCCGCCGTCACCGCCGTTGCCGGACGAGTTGCCGCTGAACGTCGAGTTGGTGATGGTCAGCCCGCCGAGCGAGAACGCCGCGCCGCCGTGCCCGCCGATCCCGCCGTGGCCACCGGCCGCGCCGGTGCACTTGCCGTCGGCGAGGCCGAGCCCGGCGCCGCCGGCGCCGGCACGGTTGCCGGTGAAGGTGCTGCCGTCGATCGACAGCACGCCGAAGGCGGCCACCGCGCCGCCGGAGCCACCGGCCCGGCCGTTGCCGCCGCCGGCATCGCCGGGGCCGCCGTCGCCCGCGGTGTTGTTCTCGAAGCGGACGTTCAGCAGGTCCACGTCGCCGCCGCTGAGCACCCCGCCGCCCAGGTTCCGCCCGAGCGCCGGACCGTTCGGCGCGTGCCCGTTCTTGATCACGACGTTGCTCAGCGTGAGCTTGCCGACCGCGCTGGCCCGTTCCGGCGCCCGCACGTGAATCACCCGGTCCGGGGTCTTCGCCGGATCGCACGTCATGTCGAGCACGGCCGGCGCCTGGCCGGCCGGCGCGAAGATCTTCAACGGCTGGCTGCGCCGGATGTCCAGGTCGCCGGACTTGTTGTCGTCCTCGTCGTCGCACCCGGCGTCGCCGGGAAGGCTGTAGGTCGTGCCCGGCACCAGCTCGATCTCGGCCGCCGGCCCTTCCCCGTTGAGGTCGGTGACCGCGGCCCGCAGCGCGGTGGCGTCGGCGACCGGGGCCGCCTCGGCGGGGGAGACCACCACCAGACCGGCGCCCATCGCCAGGGCGCCGACCCCGAGGATTCTGAGCGTTCTTGACCGCCAAGCTCGACGCATGGTGCTCCCCTTCTGCCGCGAGTTAGGGCGGAAAGGTAGCGGGCAAACCGGGGCGACACAGCCGTCTGGGGGGCGTCCGAAAGGGCAAAGTCAGATCAACTCGGGCCGGCCGTCGACGTCCAGCACCGTCATCGGCGTCGGCTTGGCGCCACAGCTGGCCGACCGCAGCTCGGCCGAGGTCCGCTCGACCACCGGAACCGCCCACCGCCGTCCGTCCACATGGGACACCGTGACGAGCCACCTGCCGGCGCCGTCCGGCCTGACCTCGGCCACCCGCACGCCGTCCGGGTCGCGGTCGGAGATCGCCCACCGCACCGCAAGATCGGCCACCTGCCCGGCGGGCGACCAGGTCGACCGGCCCCGGCAGCGCTCGATCAGCACGCCGGCGTCCGGGGCCAGCAACCGCTCGGCGGCGAGGACGTCGAGCCGGCCGTAGGAGTAGCCGTGGGGGAGCAGCACCGCGGTGGGGGAGAACCGGTGCCCGCCGAGGTGGCTGCATTCCCAGGCCTGCTCGCCGTGCGTGGCGAACAGCGCGGCCGCGACCGGGCGGCCGAGCAACGCGCAGCAGACGTCGCGCCGTCCGTTGGTGCACACCAGCAGCAGCGGCTCGGTGACCGGCTCGCCGTATCCGGTCGGCTCGCCCGCACCGGCCGCGGCGAAGTCCAGATCGAGCAGCTCCTTGACGTCGGCGACCCGGCCGCGCTCCAACCAGGACCGGCCGGGCCGGGTGTGCGCGACGTAGATCCGGTGCGGCGTCGGGCGGTGCCGGTCGGGGTGGTTGCCCGGCCGGCGGATCATCGCGATCCGCACGCCGGTGCCCTTCGCCCGCTCCGCCAGCTCCCGCCCGACCACCTGCTCGAGGTGGCTCTCCAGCAGCGCCTCACGACCCCACGGACCCGGCTGCTCGATGCACAGCCAGGTCGAGGCCACCGCCGAGGTCCCGGCCAGCGGCTCGTCGAGCCGACCGGCCAGGACCGAGCAACGCGGCCCACCGATCGCTGAAGCCCGGTACAGGTCCATCAACTCCAGGCTCTCACGCCCGGCACCGCTCCACGGGAGAGGAGTGGTCAATCCGCGGTAACCAAGCCCTCATGACTCCCGGGTCGCCTACTTGACATAATGTCGATTATCGAACTTTATCGAACTTACTGGGCTTGAGCAGGTGGAGGGAGGCACGCCGGGACCCGCCCCTCACACTCGCGTACCCCCTGGCTTCGGTGTGCGGGCCCTGTGCCGTCGTCGCGTTGGCGTCGTGCGCGGCCGACACACAACGACGTGAGGCGCCGACACGCCCGGTTGACACGGCTCTCCCGTGGCCGGACCGAGGTTCTCCTGGACACCGGGGCCATAACGTCACGTGACGTTATTAGGTGCGGTCGGCACGTTGCGTGGGACGTCGTAGTGGTTGGTGGGCTCGCGCATCAGTTGGGGCCGGCGCATCCAGGCGCCCTGGGGCCGGGCCAGCAGGTCGGCAAGGGGTTCGGGGCGGCCGAGGTGGAAGCCCTGGGCGACGCGGACGCCGAGGCGGGCCAGAGCGTCCACTTGGGACGATCGTTCGACCCATTCGGCGACCACGGACAGGCCAAGGCCCCTTGCGATGTCGACGATGCCCTGCACCAGCACGGTGTCGCGGCTGCCGTAGTCGATGCCGCGGACGAACTCGCCGTCGATCTTCACGCCGGTGATCGGCAGCTGCTTGAGGTGGACGAACGAGCCGAAGCCGGCGCCGAAGTCGTCGAGGGAGATCCGGCAGCCGCTGGCCCGTAGCTGCTGGGCCAGGCTGCGTGCGGCGTCCACATTGGTCACCGCGGCGGTCTCGGTGATCTCGAAGCCGAGCCGCCCCGGCGCGACGCCGGCGGCGGCCAGCCGGTCGAGCACGAAGTCGCCGAAGTCCTCGTCCTCCAGCGTGCGGCCGGAGACGTTGACGTTGAACCGCAACCCCGGGTACGGATGGGCGACCAACGCATCGATGGCGGTGCCGGCCACCCACCGGTCGATGTCGAGCACCAGGTCGCTGCGCTCGGCGGCGGGCAGGAACTCCCCCGGCCCCATCGCCGGCTGCCGGCCGTCTTCCAGGCGCAGCAACAGCTCGTGCCCGATGACCCGGCCGCTGCCCAGCTTGACCATGGGCATGGCGTTGAGCGACAGGTGCCCGTTGGCCAGCGCGGCGCGCACCCGGTCCAGCACGGTGACCCGCAGCGCGGTGTCCATGTAGTGGCCCTGCTCGTACACCGTGACGCGGTTGCGCCCGGCCGCCTTGGACGCGTACAGCGCCAGGTCGGCGTTGGCCAGCACGGCCTGCCAGCTCTCCCCCGAGTCGAACTTGGCAACGCCGGCGCTGACCGTCGTGCGGGTCGCGGTCGAGCCACCGGCCAGCGGGACCGCGGCGACGGCGGTGCGCAGCCGGTCGGCCACCTCGGTGGCCTCGCGCTCGTCGGCGCCGGGCAGCACGACGGCGAACTCGTCGCCGCCAAGCCGGCCGAGCACCTGACCGTCGTTGAGCCGCTCGCGCAGCACGTTGGCCAGCATGCACATCACCCGGTCCCCCGCCGGGTGCCCGCGCAAGTCGTTGATGTCCTTGAAGTTGTCCAGGTCGAGCAGCAGCAGCGCGCCGCGGCCGCCGAGCGCGAGGTGATGCTCAAGCGCCCTGGTCAGCGTGCGGCGGTTCGGCAGGCCGGTGAGCGGGTCCTCCTCGGCCATCCGCAGCAGGTCGTTCTTGCCCAGCTGCGCGGAGTCCAGCTCCCGCTCCCGCCACCGGGTGACGTCGGCGGCCCGGTACAGCAGCCGGCCGTCCGGCAGCGCCGTGCAGCGCACCTCCAGCCACCGGATCTCGGCGTCCGGCTCGGGCCCGCCCTTGCGGCACGCCGAGGCGCTGACGACCCGGAACGACACCACGACACCGTCGTGCGGCCCGTCCGGCGCGCCGGCCAGCAGCGCCGGAAGCGACCGGCCGACGCACTGCTCGGCGGAAAGCCCCAGCAGCTCGGCCATGACCCGGTTCGCCCAGCGCACCCGGCAGCGCTGGTCGGTGACCGCGAACGCGGCGTCGGTCGCGTCGAGCACCTCAGCCAGCGACAGGCTGTCAGTGCTCATGCGGTCACCTTTTGGCCGGATGTGGACACGATCTAGTGGAGGGTAGTGGACGAAGAGCGCTCAGCGCAGCCGTTCCAGGCCCGCCGCCGTGGCCATGACGTTGGCGGCCAGGCTTTTCAGCTCCGCCGGCCCCGCGCCGTCCTCCGCGGCGGTGACCACGTCCTCGGCCGCGCAGCGCAGCTGGAACAGCCGGTCCTGCAGATCGGCGAGCTCGGCGGCGGACAGCACGACGGCGTCATCGGGCAGACCGCCGCGCTGCACGGCCGCCCGCCGCTCGTAGGCGCGCTGCCGGCAGGACTGGGTGCAGTAGCGCCGCGGCCGCCCCACCCGGCCCTCGTCGGGCAACCGTCCACCGCACCAGCCACAGTGCCGGACCGGCGCCGGCCGCCGGAACTCGGCCGCGGGATCCGTCAGTACCGCCATGGCCGGGCACGTTATCTCGCGACCCGCCGCCGCCGAACCCGCCACGCCGGGTGTCCGTCACCTGTCCGGCCATCGTCAATACACGCGCATTCCACGCAGGTCAGGCACACTCGAAAGGGTGAAGCTGAAGCACGCGTTCCTGGCGGGGCCGCACCCGCGGGCCTTCGTGCACCGGGGGTGGCACGCCGGCGAGCTGGCCGGCATGGAGAACTCGCTGACCGCGTTCCGCCGAGCGGTCCACGAGGGCTACCACTACCTGGAGACCGACGTGCACGCGACCAGGGACGGCGTGGTCGTCGTGCACCACGACCCGATGCTCGACCGCACGACGGACGCCTCGGGCATGATCGCGAACCTGCCGTGGCGCACCGTCCGGCGGGCCAGGATCGGCGGTCGGGAGCCGGTCAGCCGGCTGGAGGACGTGCTCGACGAGCTGCCAGACGCCAAGTTCAATATCGACGTCAAGGCCGAGACGGCGATCGAGCCGCTGGTCGCCACGCTGCGCCGGACCAACGCCTTCAACCGGGTGTGCGTGGCGTCGTTCTCCGAGGCGCGGCTGGTCAAGGTGCGCCGCAGCGCCGGCGAGGGCCTGCTCACCTCGATGGGCGTGGGCGCGATCGCCCGGCTGTGGGCGGCCGGCCGGCTGTCGTGGATCTTCCGCAACTCGCGGTACCAGCCGGTGGCCCAGGTGCCGGTCCGCCAGGGCGGCCTGACCGTCGTCGACCGGCGCCTGATCGCCACCGCCCGCCGCCGCGGCATCGAGGTGCACGTGTGGACGGTGGACGACCCGGCCCAGATGCACCAGCTGCTCGACCTCGGCGTGGACGGGATCATGACCGACCACCCGGAGATCCTCAGGCGGGTATTGCGCGAACGCGGAGTCTGGGTCTGAGTAAAGTCCCCGTGCCGGCGATTCGCCGGGGTGGCCGCATGGAGGACGCATGAGCGCGGTGGACAACAGCCCGGGAATGGCGAAGAGCAAGGCCGATCGCCGCCGCGAGCAGAACGGCTGGGTCTGGTACGACTGGGCCAACTCGGTCTTCCCGACGTCGGTCGTCACCGTGTTCGGCTCGCTGTACCTCACCGCCGTCGCGGCCGAGGGCGCCCGCGTCGACGTCGGCCGCAACGGGCCCAACGCGTGCCCGGCCGACGCCGAGGGCAACCGGGACAAGCTGCACGACTGCGACATCAGCGTGCTGGGCTTCGACTTCCCGGCCGGCTCGCTGTGGGGCTACCTGCTGGCCCTGGCCACCGTGATCCAGGTGCTGATCGTGCCGCTGATGGGCGCCATCGCCGACCGCACCCGGCACAAGAAGCGGATGCTGGCGATCTTCGCCTTCGGCGGGGCCAGCGCGACCGCGCTCATGGCGCTGGTGACCGGGGGCAACTGGGGCCTGGGCGTGGTGCTGTTCGTCCTGGCCAACATCGGCTACGGCACCTCGATCGCGATCTACTACTCGTTCATCCCGGAGATCGCCACGGCCGACGAGCGCGACGGCCTGTCCGCGCGCGGCTGGGCGTTCGGCTACCTGGGCAGCGGCACGGCGCTGCTCATCCAGCTGGTGCTGGTGCTCGGCGGCGACAGCATCGGCATCTCCGAGGGCGACGCGGCCCGGCTGGCGTTCCTGATCTCCGGGCTGTGGTGGGCCGGCTTCACCCTCATCCCGCTGCGCCGGCTGCGTGATCAGCAGCGGCCGCACGGCGAGGAGCAGGGCGCGTTCGTGCTCAGCGGCGGGTTCCGGGAGCTGCGCGACACGCTGCGCGCCGCGCGGGCGTTCCCGCTGACCCTGGCGTTTCTCGGCACCTACCTGATCTACACCGACGGCATCGCCACGGTCGCCAACGTCTCGGCCCAGTACGGCCGGGAGGAGCTGAAGTTCGACCAGGACGTGCTGATCACCACGATCCTCATCGTGCAGTTCATCGCGTTCATCGGCGGGATGCTGCACGGCGTGGTCGCCCGCCGGCTCGGCGCCAAGACCACGATCATGCTCAGCCTGACCGTGTGGGTGCTGGTGGTCGGCGCCGCCTACTTCGTGCAGGCCGGCCAGCAGCTGCAGTTCTACGGCCTGGCGGTCGGCATCGGCCTGGTGCTCGGCGGCACCAACGCGCTGTCCCGGTCGCTGTTCAGCCACCTGATCCCGCCGGGCAAGGAGGCCCAGTACTACTCGGTCTACGAGGTCGGCGAGCGGGCCACGTCGTGGCTCGGGCCGCTGCTGTTCGCGGCGATGGCGCAGATCACCGGCTCGTTCCGGCCGGCGATCATCTCCCTGGTGATCTTCTTCCTTGCCGGCCTCGTGCTGCTCTACTTCGTGCCGGTGCGCCGGGCCATCCAGGCGGCCGGCAACCCCGAGCCGTCCGTGCTCTGACACGCACAGTGAGGCGCCGGCGTCGCCAGCCGGTGATCACTGGCAGTCACCGATTGCGGGCACTTCCCCGCATCGTGCGCCCCGATGGTGGGCAAAGCTGGACGGCGCGGCTATCGCGGGCCCCCATCCTGGCGAACGCCCTCCCCCAAGTGGGCGATCTCGGTCTGCCGAATCTGGAATTAGGCGTCACAAATTCATTCAGATTCTGTCCCTATGGAGGAAGCTGTAGTTGAGGGGTGAAACTTGTCACCCTGAGCAACTGCGTCCGGGCAGGCGGGAACCATCGGACCGGGTACGTCGTTGCTCTAGGTGAGCACCACCCTGGCTCCCCACGAGCCTAACGAAAGGACACGCCATGGCCGACAGAGTTCTCCGAGGAAGCCGGCTTGGCGCGATCAGCTACGAGACCGACCGTAACCATGATCTTGCGCCCCGCCGTACCGTTCGCTACGCGTGCCCGAAGGATCACGAGTTCGAGGTTCCCTTCTCCGACGATGCCGAGATCCCGCCGGTATGGGAGTGCCGGCTGCACGGCACCGAGTCCAAGATGATCGACGGCTCCGATCCCGAGCCCAAGAAGAGCAAGCCGCCGCGTACGCACTGGGACATGCTGCTCGAGCGCCGGTCCATTCCCGAGCTGGAGGACCTGCTCGCCGAGCGGCTGCAGGAGCTGCGCGGTCGGCGTAGCCGTTCCGCGTAGAGCACGCAAGACCAGGAGGCCGCCCGGGTCCCGCACCGGGCGGCCTTCGTGCTTGATTGCTCGGTCGTGCTCGCGGCCTTGATCCGGTGTCTTCCTCGTCGCACGTCGGCCGCGGGCGGCCTTTGGCGCTCCTGTCGTCCAGACACCGGCTGCCGCTGCGCGCGCCCGAGCGCTGCTCGGTCGATGCGCGACCTGCGCCGGAGCTGGTCCGGCCGCCGGCTAGCGGGTGAACAGGGAGCGGAGCTGGTTGCCGCGGCGACGTAGGCCCCACTTGGTCACCCGGAGCAGGGCCTCGCGCACCACCGGGCCGGTCATCTTGGACTCGCCGTACTCCCGCTCGGTGAACGTGATCGGCACCTCGACGACGGTGAAGCCGGCCTCCTCGGTGCGGATGGTCAGGTCGATCTGGAAGCAGTAGCCGGCCGAGGCCACGGTCTGCAGCTTGAGCTTCTCGAGCACCTCGCGGCGGTAGGCGCGGAACCCGGCGGTGATGTCCTTGATCCGGGCGCCGAGCGCGATGCGGGAGTACAGGTTGGCGCCGCGGGAGAACACCTCCCGGCTCTTCGGCCAGTTGACCACCTTGCCGCCCGGCACGTACCGCGAGCCGATCACCAGGTCGGCGTCGGTGAGCGCGTCGAGCATGCGGGGCAGGTCCTCGGGCGCGTGCGAGCCGTCGGCGTCCATCTCCACCAGCACGGCGTAGCCCCGCTCGATGCCCCACTCGAACCCCGCGACGTACGCGCGGCCCAGGCCGGCCTTCTCGGTGCGGTGCAGCACGTGCACCCGGTCGTCGGCGGCGGCCAACTTGTCGGCCACCTCGCCGGTGCCGTCCGGGCTGCCGTCGTCGACCACCAGCACGTGCGCCTTGGCCACGGCCGCGTGCAGCCGCTTGACGATCGGCTCAAGGTTCTCCCGCTCGTTGTAGGTGGGGATCACCACGAGCACCGGCTCGAGCGCCTCCGTCATTCGTCTCCTCCTTGCGGCGCGCGTGCGCCGGTCCCCGACTGGGATTGAGCTTTCCGCCGCACGGCCACCCCGGCGACGAGCGCGGCGAGCCCGCCGATCACCATGATCCACTGCGGCCACGCACCCAACTCATCGGACAGCGTAGTCGCCGACCGCAGCGGCACCCGTTCGACCAGGGCCGCGGGGGTGAAAAGTCCCGTCCGTCGGGTGACCGAGCCGTCCGGCCGGACGATCGCGCTGACCCCGCTCGTGGCGGCCACGACGACCGACCGGCCGTGCTCGACGGCCCGGACCCGGTCCATCGCCAGCTGCTGGTAGGTCATCTCGGTGAACCCGAACGTGGCGTTGTTGGTCGGCACCGCGAGCAGGTTGGACCCGTTGAGCACCGAGTCGCGCACCACGCCGTCGAAGGCCACCTCGTAGCAGGTCGCCATCGCCACCCTGGCGCCGCCCACGCCGAACACGGTCGGCTCGTCGCCGGGCGCGAAGTTGCCCGCCCGGTCCACGTCCGAGCTGAAGATCCGGAACAGCGAGCGGTACGGCATGGTCTCGCCGAACGGCTGCAGCTGGCGCTTGGTGTAGAAGTCGATCGGCCCGCGCCGCGGATCCCACAGGATCATGGTGTTGGTCGGGCGCCCGTCGTCGCGGCGCAGCACGCCGCCCACCACGATCGGCGCGTCGATGGCCTTGGCCGCGCGGTCGATCACGGCGTAGGCGTCGCGGTTGCGGATCGGGTCGATGTCCGAGGAGTTCTCCGGCCAGATCACCAGGTCCGGCTTGGGCACCCGGCCGGCGCGGACGTCATCGGCGAGCTGCTCGGTGCGCCTGACGTGGTTGTCCAGCACGGCCCGGCGCTGGGCGTTGAAGTCGAAGCCGGCGCGCGGCACGTTGCCCTGCACGGCCGCCACGGTCACCTCGCCGTCCTGCGCCTCCGTTGCCACCAAAGGAATCGCGGCCAGCGCGGCGAGGATCGGCAGGACCGTGGCCAGTGCGGGGACGAGCACCCGGCGGGACCGCTCGACGATCACCCGGTGCGCCAGCTCGGCCAGGCCGAACCCGGTCAGCGCCACCGCGAAGCCGATCAGGGGGGCGCCGCCGACCACGGCCAGCGGCAGGTACACACCCTCGGGCTGGCCGAAGGCGACGTTGCCCCACGGAAAACCGCCGAACGGGAACACCGTCCGCAGCGCCTCGCCGCCCACCCAGAGCAGGGCCGCGATCACCGGCGCGCCGGGCAGCGTCGTGGCGAGGACGATGGCCGCACAGGTCAGGCCCACGAACGCGGCCTCGGCGCCGCTGAGCGGAAGCCAGGCGACCGCCCCGGCGAACTCCCCGGTCCAGGACAGCAGCGGGGCGAAGTAGCCGGCGCCGGCCAGGAAGCCGTAGGCGAAGCCGGCCCGCACCCGCCGCCCGCGCAGCACGGCGCCGAGCACCGCGAAGCCGAGCGGGGCCAGCCACCAGGTCGGCCGCGGCGGCGCGGCGAGGAACAGCAGCAGCCCGGCGCACACGGCGGCCAGCGAGCGGCCGAGGACCGGGAGCGGACGTCGGGAAGATCGCGGTCCCTGCTCGTCATCCGGCGCGCCCGGCTCGGACGTCACCGCAGGTGCAGCCACCCGCACAGCGTACGCACCGGCTGTGTGATCACGGCAAAGGTGCTACTTCGGCGCCCACCGCTCGCCGATCTCCTGCCAGGTCGGCGGTGGGCCGGGCAACGGGTCGGGCTCGGTGGGGTCGGGACGCATGGCCCGCAGGTACAGCGTCAGGTAGCGCCTGCGCAGGATCCGGGTGCGCTGCTCGTCGCCGAGCCGGACCGCCGACAGCTGCTCGAAGATGAACGACAGGTCGTTGACGTCGAGATCCTTCCGGACCACCCCGGCCTGCTTGGCCCGCTCGACCAGCCGCTCGTTGCTCACCCTGGCCAGCTCGGAGTCGCGGTACAGCTCCTCGGTCGGGGTGAACGTGCCGGCCAGCGCGGTGGTCAGCGCGTGCGTGTCGGCCTCCACGACCCGCTCGAGGAACCGGGCCCAGGCGCCCGCCACGTCGTCGGCGTTCTCGAGCGCCTCCTCGACGGCGTCGAGGTAGGTCCGCAACCCGTTGGCCGACAGGGTCCGCAGCAGGTCCTCCTTGCTGGGATACCGCCGGTACAGCGCGCTGATCCCGACACCGGCCCGCTCGGCCACCGCGGAGATCGGCGAGTCCGGGTTGGCGACGAACACCTCCCGCGCGGCCTGGAGAATCCGGGTGTCGTTGCGGGCCGCCTCGGCCTTGCGCCCGCTCATCGGCGGTGACTGCGTCATGACCTCGAGTGTAGCACTAGAACATAGCATTCCGTTCTGCCATTCCGTGGCCGGGTGCCAACAGGGGTTCCGCCGGAAGGTCCGCGATGGCCAGCTCGGCCTCCGCCGTGCGTGCCGGCGGCCAGCAGCCGGGCGGCGGTGGTCTTCCCGGAGCCCGGCGGGCCACCGATCCACAGCAGGTTGTCCATCGGGAGCCCTAGGGTGGCAGGCATGTCGGACCACAACTACAGCGTCACCGAGATCGTCGGCTCATCGAAGGACAGCATCGAGGACGCGATCCGCGGTGCGATCGGCCGTGCCTCCCGGACCGTCCGCGGCCTGGACTGGTTCGAGGTGACCGAGATCCGCGGCCACATCGAGGACGGCGACATCGGCCACTTCCAGGTGGCGATGAAGATCGGCTTCCGGCTCGAGGAGCCGGCTTAGTATTCGTTGGCCAGCATCCGCTTGACCACCTTGCCGGTGGCGTTGCGCGGCAGGTTGTCCAGGAAGATCACGTCACGCGGGACGGCGAACCTCGGCAGGTGGTCGTGGACGTAGTTGCGGATGGCGTTGGCGTTGAGCCGGCTGCCCTGGCGTAAGGCGATGTAGGCGGCGAAGCGCTGGCCGAACTCCCGGTCGGGCACGCCGACCACCGCGACGTCGAGCACGTCGGGCAGGGTGAGCAGCAGGTCCTCCAGCGGACGGGGGAAGACGTTCTCGCCGCCGGAGATGATCATGTCGTCGTCCCGGCCGGAGACGAACAGGCGGCCGTCGGCGTCGAGGTAGCCACGGTCGCCGGTCACCATCAGCTCGTCGTGCACCTCGTTGCGGGTGCCGTTGGTGTACCCCTCGAAGAGCATGTCGTTGCCGACGCAGATGCGGCCGACGACCCCGGGCGGCACCGGGCGGCCGTCGGCGTCGAGGATCCCGACGCGGGTGCCGATCGGGCAGCGGCCGGCGGTGGTGGGGGCGGCGCGCAGGTCCGCCGGGTCGGCGATGCTCGCCCAGGAGACCTCGGTGGAGCCGTACAGGTTGTAGAGGATGTCGCCGAAGGTGTCCATGAACTGGGTGACGAACGGACCGGGCAGCGCGGACCCGCTGCTGGCGACGACCTGCAGCGACGAGGTGTCGTAGCGGTTGCGGACGCGCTCGGGGAGATCGAGGATGCGCTGCAGCATGATCGGGACGGCGAACAGCGACGTGCACCGGTAGCGCTCGATCGCGGCCAGCGTGGCCACCGGGTCGAAGCGGCGCTGCAGCACCAGCGAGGCGTGCAGCACCATGCCGATCTGCATCGCGGCCAGTCCCCAGGTGTGGAACAGCGGCGCGGCGACGAACATCCGCTCGCCCGCGCGCAGCGGGATCCGGGACAGCAGCGCGGCGGCGGTGCCCATCCCCTTCGGGTTGCGCCTGCGGGCGCCCTTGGGCGAGCCGGTGGTGCCGGACGTCAGCACGATGATCTTGCCGGGCTTCGACGGCGGCCGCACCGGGCGCGACGAGGCCCGCTCGATCACGGTGTCGATGCTGGTCTCCCCCGGTTGCGTGCTCCAGGTGGAGATCCACGGCAGGTTGCCGGGAACGTGGTGGAACAGCGGCACGAACTCGTCGTCGCCGAGCAGCGCGACCGGGCGGTGCGTCTGGACGACGTTGGCGACCTGGTCGGCGGACAGCCCGGTGTTGAGCAGGACCACGTCGGCGCCGAGCTTGCCGCAGGCCACCGTCGCCTCGACGATTCCCGCGTGGTTGCGGCACATCAGCGCGACCCGGCGGCCCTGCCGGACCCCGTACTCGGCCAGACCGTTGGCCAGCCGGGTGGTGCGCCGGTCGACCTGCTCGAAGGTGAGCTTGCCGTGCTCGTCGACCAGCGCGAGCTCGTGCGGGTGCCGCCCGGCGTTGGCCCGGTACCCGCCCGCGACCGTCGCGCCCCACCTGGCCAGCGCGTTCACCTGACGCAGCACGCGGTCCGGCCGCCCGGGGGCCAGCGCGCCGGCCCGGATCAGGGTTTTCGCGACGGCCAGCGAGGACTGGCCCTTGGCCGCCTGGTCGAGCCCGGTGCGCGTCACGGTGATCGCCCGCCCGGACAGGTGGTGGTCGATCAGCGTCAGCACCTGCCGGACCCGCTTGCGCAGCCAGGACGCGGTCAACCCGATCGACGAGCCCAATGTGTCCGGAATGGACAGCATCACCTGGACCTCGGTGCGCCCGCGCCCGCTGCCGGCGAGCCGGATCGACAGGTGGCCGCCGTCCCACCGCGGGCTGACCAGGACGAGGTGCTCGATCGGCCGGTACACCAGGATCTCGATCTCATCCGGCGCGGGCGCGCTGCCGTCGAGGCTGAACCGGACCCGGTAGCGCGCGCCGACGCCGGTCTGCCCGTGGTCGACGCGCTCGCTCCAGGCGACCTCGCGGACGAACCTCGGGTACAGCTCGGGGTCGCTGAGCACCTGCCACACCCGCTCCGGCCGGTGTGCAAGGACCTTCGCTACTTCGACCAGCTCTGTCGACATGGGGACTCCGTCCGCGGACGCGTCACGGCGACTTCCTTTGCCCGCAATGCATCCGTTGCACGCTAGCCCCGATTAGTTACCAGTATTGGTCCGTTTGGAGCAAGGTGTTCGTCTCACGAGGTGGGATATGCACCGAGGGCCACCTTCACCACGGTCACCGCGGTGAAGGTGGCCCTCATGGCTCGACCTTAGTTGACCTGCACCGTTTCCCGTTGCCGGCCGGTCGGTGACTTCGGCCTGTCGGGTTCGTCACCATGGCCCGGCCACCATGCCTTGTGCCACAGCAACGCGGTCACGCTGGGTACCAGGAACATCGACATGACGAACGCCGAGATCAGGATTCCGATGGAGACCGCGAAGCCCATCTCCATCAGGAACGAGATGCCGCCGAGCAGCATGGAGGCGAACGTGCCGGCCAGGATCAGGCCGGCCGCGCCGACCGACGGCCCGGCATGCTCGACGGCGAGATCGGCCGCGGTGCGCGGATCGTTGCCCTCCCTGGCCTCCTCGCGCAGCCGGGCGATCATCAGGATGTTGTAGTCGGTGCCGATCGCCACCACGAACAGGTAGAGGATCATCGGCAGCGAGAACGTCAGCCCGGCGTTGCCGCCGAGAACCACGAACGCGATCACGGTGGCGCCCAGCGTGCTGAAGAAGCCGAGCACCACGGCGATCATCAGGTACAGCGGCGCGACCACGCTGCGCAGCAGCAGGCCGAGGATCACCGCGATGAACAGACCGGCCACCGGGAAGATCACCGCGAGGTCGCGGTTGTTGGCGGCCTTGACGTCGGCGAACGCCGAGCTCAGCCCGCCGACGAACGCCGTGGTGCCGTCCGGTGTCCGCTCGTGCGCAAACGTCCGCAACCGGTCGCCGGCCAGGTCGAACGCCTCGTTGGAGTACGGTCGGCTGTCCAGCAACAGGTCGATCTTGGCGACCGTCCCGCCCGGGTTGAGCTGCACCGGGTTTCCGTCGGGACCCGGCATCGCCCCGCCGATCCCGTCGACCTGCTGCAGCTCGTTGGCGAACTGCTCAAGTGGCGCGGGGTCCAGCGGCCGGCCGGTGTCGCTGCGGACGTAGACCGAGGTCGGGTTGAGCGCGCCGGCCGGGAACCCGGACTGCAGATCGGCGAGGCCCTGCGCCGACTCCGTGCCGCTCGGCAGCTGGCTGGCCTGGTCGTAGTCGGTCTTGAAGCCCAGCATGCCAAGCGCGAGCGCGACCATGACCCCGCCGGAGGCCAGCGCGACGACCGCCGGCCGCCGCCCGGTGAGCCTGCCGAGGCGCTGGAAGGCGGTGCCCCTCGGGGTGCGCTGCCACGACTTCGATGGCCAGAACACCTTGGCGCCCAACAGCGACACCACGGCCGGGATGAGCGTGACCACCGCGATCGCCATCAGCGCCACGGCGATCGCCAGCCCCGGCCCGAAGCTGCGGAAGCCGCCGAACACCGCCAGCAGCAGCGCGCTGAACGCGATGATGATCGCGGCCGCGGCCGAGGCGATCACCTCGCCGATCCGGGTCACCGCGGTCACCAGCGCCTGCTTGGGATCGTCGCCGGCGCGCAGCCGTTCCCGGTAGCGGAACAGCAGGAACACGATGTAGTCGGTGCCAACGCCGTACAGCACGATGGTCAGCAGGATCTGCAGCGACTGGTCTACCTGGAAGCCGAACACCTTGGCGCACATGGCGATCAGCCCCGGCGCGACGGCGCTGACCAGGCCGACGGTCAGGATCGGCAGGAACGCCGCGACCGGGCTGCGGTACATCAGCGCGAGCAGCACGATGATCAAGGTGATCGTGGCGATGCCGACGATCACGAACGCGTTGTTGAACGCGGACTCGTTGTCCGCCCACATGGCCACGTCACCGGTGACGTTCATGGTCAGCCCGGTGCCGTCCATGACCGGCCGCCCGACGTCGCGGACCTTCTTGACCGCCTCGAGCAGCTTGGGATCGTCGCCGATGCCGTCCAGGGCCACGTTGACCAGCTGCACCTGCTGGTTGGGCGAGACCGCCTGCGGCCCGGTGACCACGCGGGACACCCGCTCGATCCCGGCGCCCTGGATCTTCTGGGCCAGCTCCCCCACCTTGGCCTGGTCGGCCTCGGACAGCGTGCCGCCGTCCGCGCGCTTGACCACGATCGTCGCGCTCGAGTCGTTGCCCCGCCCGAACGCCTGCTCCGCCAGCTCGCCCGCCTGCACCGACTCGTAGGACGACGGCAGGAAGTTGGTCTGGTCGCGGTTGACCACGTCGGCGAGCGTCGGCGCGAACGCCACGATCGCGATCGTGGCCAGCACCCAGACCGCGATCACCTTCCACGGGTTGTAGACCACGAACCGTGCTAACCGACCGAACATCGCACCCCTCCCCTTCTTGCGCGTGGGCTTACTTGCCGCACGGTAAGTACGATCGAACGGTACCCCATGTGCGAGCTCAAGCTAGCCTCACCCCCCTGAGAGCATGCTGAGGGCGAGGAGGTGGCCTGCATGACCGAGGACACGCGGGACGCCATCCGGGCCGTCGCGCTGGACCTGTTCTCCCGGCACGGCTACGAGCGGACCAGCCTGCGTGAGATCGCCGAGCGGCTGGGCATCACCAAGGCCGCGCTGTACTACCACTACCAGTCCAAGCAGGCCCTCCTGCTCGCGATCATCGAGCCGTTGATCTCGGAGTGGAAGACCGTCGCGGACAAGACCGACACCCTGGCGCACACCCGGGCCAACGTCGAGCGGGTGCTCGGCGAGCTGCTCGACGTGCTGCTGCGGCACCGTCCGATCGCCGGCATGTTCACCAGGGACGCTCCGGCGGTGCTCGAGGCGGTCGGCAAGGTGTACGAGGAGCTGTTCGACCTCAGCCAGCGCCTGCACACCTGGCTGGCCGGCCCGTCGCCCACGGCCGCCGACCGGGTCCGTGCGGTGGCCTGCACCGAGGCGCTCGGCGCGGCCCTCGGCTGGGGGCCCACGGTGACCGACGTCCCCGACGAGGAGCTGCGCGCGGTGCTGCTGGAGTGCGCCACCGCGGTGCTGCGGCTGGACGACCGGGCGCCCGCCTAGCCTTGCCTCAGGCGACGTCGAACTCGTTGCCCTCGGGATCAGCCATCGTGACGTGGTGGCCGTCGTCCACCCGAAGGACCGTGGCGCCCGCCGCGGTGAGCCGGTCGACGTGCTGAGTGATCCGGGCCCAGCGCTCCTCGGCGCTGCCCTGGCCGGCCACCCGGATGTCGATGTGCATCCGGTTCTTGACCACCTTGGGCTCCGGCACCTTCAGCAGGGACAGCCGCGGCCCCTGCCCGTCCGGGTCGCACAGCCAGGCGCCGTCCCCGTCGTCGTCGGAGAGGTCGAACTGGGCCAGCCATTCCTCCCTGGTCTTGTACGGGGCCGGTGGCGGCTCGTCGAGGTAGCCGAGGGCCAGCTTCCAGAACTCCGCCAGCTTGGCCGGGTCCGCGCAGTCGAGCGTCAGATCGATCTTGTGTGCCATTCCCGCACCGTACGCGGGGACTACGACAGTGTGGGATTCAATGTGAGGGCGAGGCTGGAAGCACCGTTCACACCCATCCGCCATCCCCCCGCCGCGTCCCCGCTCTCGCCGTTGCCGGCCGGCGGTCGGCGGACACCGACCCCTCGGCGACCCTGGCGGCCCGGCCTCGGCGCCGGTAAGCCCTCACAGCGTTGAATCCAACGTGAGGGCGAGGCTGGAAGCACTACTCACCGTTGCCGGCCGGCGGTCGGCGGACACCGACCCCTCGGCGACCCTGGCGGCCCGGCCTCGGCGCCGGTAAGCCCTCACAGGTCGTGCACGAAATACTCGGTGCCGACGGTGGGGTCGCTCTCCAGCGGCTCGCGCCGGCCGGTGGGGACGAAGCCGTTGCGCAGGAACAGCCGGCGGGCCGGCTCGTTGCCGTCGGCCACGCGCAGCTCCACGGTGTCGTAGCCGTGCTCGCGGGACCAGTTCAGCACCTCGGTCACCAGGGCGTCGCCAACGCCCTGGCCGCGCGCGTCGCGGGACACCCAGGCGGCGACGAGGAAGACCGCCTCGGCGCCGTCGGGAGTCCAGCCGGCGATCGCGCCGATCGTCTCGTCGCCGCGCAGCGCCACGGCCGTCATGCCGCTGCTTGGCGCGAGCCGGCTGCGCCAGGTGGCCTCGTCGAACTGCTGCTCGTAGGCGAGGGTGGATCCGTAGGCGTAGGGCGCGTCGGCCAGGGCGGCCAGCCGGACGTCGCGCCACAGTTTCCAGTCGTCCGGCTCCAGCCGCCGTACCCGGACGCCACCAGTCATGGCGGAACCGTACTTGCGCGTCACGAACGATTCAACATAAATTCGGGTCCATTCCAGGGAATTGCTCGCCATTTCCCGCCGTAAGGAACGCGATTTCCGCTGGGCCGCAGGAATATGGTCGCTAGGGGATCACGCGGTAGTGGGTGGTGAGCCGTCGATCATCGGCCAGGATATGGAAGGCGATGGCCGGCGGCTGGACCAGATCGAGCGGGCCGCCGGCCTCCCACGGCAGCGTGAGGGTGGAGACCACGCCGGGCGCCACGAGAAGGGGGCGGCCGGCGAAGGTGCTGGCGGCGGCCGTGTGCGCGTGGCCGCACAGCAGCGCGACGACGTTCGGATGCCGCGAGACGAGTCCGGCCAGGCGCTGCTCGCCGGTCTGCCTTATCCGGTCGACGAAAGGCGCGTGCAGCGGGATCGGCGGGTGGTGGAAGCAGATGAACGCCGGGGCGTCGGGGTCGGTGGCGAGGGTGGCCTCGATCCAGGCGAGGGTCTCGTCGGCGAGGAAGCCGTCGTCGCGGCCGGGGATCGAGGAGTCACAGAGCAGGAAGAGCGCGCCGGCGACGCGGTGGGCGCGGTTGATGGGCGTGTTGTCGGCCGGCTCGTCGAGCAGGGCCTTGCGGTAGGTGGCGCGGTCGTCGTGGTTGCCGGGACAGGTCAGCACCGGGCGGGACGTGGTCAGGACCGTGGCCACCTGCTCGTACTCGGCGGGCAGGCCGTGATCGGCGAGATCGCCGGTGACCAGGATCGCGTCCAGCCGGCCGGGCAGGCCGGCGAGGTAGCGCATGACCCGCTCGGCCCGCTCCTGGTTGCGGTCGCCGAGGTCGATATGGATGTCGCTGAGGTGCGCCAGCACGATCATGCCCGTGATCCTGTGCGACGCCGCCCGGCGCGGCAAGGCGGAACTCCCGCGCGGGCGGCGGTGTATCAGCGGGCATGCGGATCGTGCTCATCGGTGTGGTGGCCGCCCTGATCGTGGCGGCCGGGGTGTACCTGATCATCCGGCCCGGCCGGCAGGAGACCGTGGCGGTGCATCCGCCGATCACGCCGACCGCGACGGGCACAGCGGATGCCGGGATCACCATTCCGGAGGGGTTCCTGCGCGGTGAGGAGCTGTCCAGGCGGCCGCTCGACCAGCCGGAGGTGCGGTGGGTGCGCACCGACGAGCCCGGCCTGCCGTCGCTGCTGAGCCCGTGTGGGACGCAACCCGGCGACGAGGCCGGGCGCGCGGCCGGCCGGCAGATGGCCCTGGTCGCGCCGACCCTGTACAAGATCGAGCGAATGGTGATCTACCGCGACGAGTCCGCCGCCGCGCGGGCCATGGACGGCTACCGCGACGCCCTCACCCGGTGCGCCCGCCACCCCGAGCCCGACGGCGCCACCACGGTGTGGATCTGGGAGCCGCTTGACATCGGCGACGAGGCCCTGTTCCTCGCCGGCCAACGCTACGAAGGAGATCGCGGCACGCACGGCCACCACCGCGGCGTGCTCACGCGCAAGGGCCGGACCGTGCTGATGTACGTCGACTTCGGCCAGGCCACCACGATCGCCGACCGCTCCGAGGTCGCCCTCTACGAGCAGGCCGCCCGGGACATGGCCGACAAGATCGCCTCCGCCCCCTGGAGCTGATGCCAGGCTTCGGTGGAGAACCGGAGCATCGAGCCATCGGCGTTCTTGGAGTCGCGAATCACAACACCTTCGTCGGTCAGCGCCACCTCGACGCAGTCGCTGGCAGTGGGGTCGCCGCTAAAGCTGCTTTTCCTCCACACGGTCGTGGGCGCTCCCTCGGTCGTGGTCGTATGCCAGGGCGGCAACGAACTCCCGAGATTCTCCCTCATCCAGGGCGGCGAGCGCGAGTGCCGGAATCAGCTCGCGGTAGGAGTTGACGTACTCGTTGTCCTCCAGGAATATCCCGCCACCGTAGGTGTCCAGGTACACCAGCGGCAGGTGCTCGGTGAAGGTGAACATGCGGAAGGCACCGCCCACCCTGACCGATGCGGGTATCACGCGGATCGTGATGTGAGGCAATGTATCGAGCAAGGTGAGCGCGAGCAGTTGCTCATGCATGATCGCAGCGTCGCCAATTTCGAGCCGGAACGCGTTCTCGTTGATGAAGAACGTGAAGGGGCGCGGACGGGGCCGGTGTAGGACCTGCTGCCGCTCCAATCGAACGCGAACGGCTGCGTCCGGTTCGAGATGCGGCCATCGGTCGGCGATCATGGCCCTGATGTAGCTCTCGGTCTGGAGGAGTCCCGGCACGATTTCCGGCTCATAGCTGAGGGATCCGCTGGCCGTGGACTCGTGGTAGATCAAGGAGCACAACGTATCTTCCAGGCCGGGCTCGTGCGGATTGAGCCAGTAGCCGTGAACTCGTTCGGCGGCGCGGCACATTGCCAAGACGTCGAGTGCCTGGCCGCGATAGATCTCGCAGAACCCTAGGTAGATCAGCAGATCTACGGTGCTGACCGGGAGGTGGCCGCTCTCGATTCGGGAGATCTTGGTCTGCGTCCAGCCGGTGCGGTCGGCCAGCTCCACTCCGGTCACACCGGCCGCTTCGCGCCGTTTGCGGAGTTCGGCGCCGAGTTCGCGGTAGCACGCAGGGGCGTGGGTTCGTGCCATGGCGACAACGCTAGGACCTGCGGTAACGGGTGCGACCCCGGCGCGCGGGAAGTCCACTCCAACGGATCAGTCGGGGTCGCGGTTTGCCGGGCTGGCAAGGGGGACGACCACAGTTCCCGTCGCGCGGGTGACCAGGAGGGGTGGGTCGAGGACGTTGGCCGCGGAGGGGCCGCGGTCGGGGGTGGCGCGGCAGACGGCGCGCAGCTCGAACTCGATGGTGCGGGAGCGGTTGCCGATGCGGGTGAGGGTGGCCGTGGCCTCCAGGACGTCGCCGGCGTGGATCGGGGCGAGGAACTCGACCGAGGAGTATCCCGCGAACAGGCCCTCGTCGCCGTCGGTGCGGATGGACAGCTCGGTGCCGACGTCGCCGAACAGGCCGAGGCCGTAGGCGCCGTCGACGAGATTGCCGCCGTAGTGGGCGTGCGAGTAGGGCACGTAACGCTTGTGGGTCACCGAGAAACCCTCGACCAGGGTCATGCGGTCTTCTTCTCCTTGATCGCGTGAACGAGGTAGCTGGCCACCTCGCCGGGGGTGGTGCCGCGGCCGAAGACCCGGTCGACACCGAGCTCGGAGGCCATCAGCGGGTCGAACCGCGGGCCGCCGGCGACCAGGATCGGGCGGCGATCACCCATCGCCTCCCGGAATGCCGCGGACATCTCCTGGGTGTTGAGGATGTGCGCGTCCCGCTGAGTGACCACTTGGGACACCAGCACGGCGTCGGCCTTCTCCGCGCGGGCGCGCTTGACCAGCTCGGGCACGCTCACCTGGGCGCCGAGGTTGATCACGCGCAGCTCCCGGTAGTACTCGAGGCCCTTCTCCCCCGCGAACCCCTTGACGTTGAGGATCGCGTCGATGCCGACCGTGTGCGCGTCGGTACCGATGCAGCCGCCGACGACGACCAGCTTGCGGCGCAACAGCTTCTTTACCGTAGAGTTCACTTCGGACGGTGGCAGGAGCGGGTATTCCCGCTCCACCACGCGCACCTCGTCGAGGTCGACGAGATGCCGCACCGAGCCGTACACCACGAAGAACGTGAACCCGTCGCCGATCGGGTGCGAGTGCACCACCATCGCCGGGTCCATGCCCATCTTGTTGGCCAGCTGCTGGGCGGCGCCGTCCGCGCGCGGGCCGGACGGCACCGGAAGCGTGAACGACAGCTGCACCATGCCGTCGCCCTTGGCATCCCCGTACGGGCGGACCTGGGTCATCGGGCCTCCAGCAGCTCGATGGCCGGGTTGCGGTAGCCGTCGGCCTTCTCGACCACGCCGTCGGCGCCCTTTCCGCCGTCCGGTGGGCGTTTCATCAAACCGAACGTGCCGTCGGCGATCGCGTTGAGCAGCCCGTCGTCCACGATTCGCTCGAGCAGGTCCACCGCCTCGCCGAGCACCTGGTGGGCGCGCTTGACGATGAACCCGTCCGGGGCCGGGCGGAAGTCCTCGCGCAGGTTGCCGGCCGCGCCCAGCACGTACCTCACGTTGGCCAGGGCCAGGTCCCGGTCGGACAGCCAGGGCGTCACCACGGCCTCGGTCATCATGCCGACCAGCAGGATGCTCTGCCCGGTCAGGACCCCGGCCAGGTTGAAGAACCCGTCGAGCAGGTGGCCGCGGAACACGTCGCCGGTCATGTGCTTGGTCGGCGGCATCCACTTCAGCGGGGCGTCCGGGAACAGCTCGCGGGCCAGCAGCGCGTGCGCCAGCTCCAGCCGGAACGAGTCGGGCAGGTCGGGGTTGATCTCGAAGGCGTGGCCCAGCCCCAGCAACGGGTCCGGTAGCCCGGCCTCGTGCGCGAAATGCTCGTTGAGCAGCTGCGACACGGTGACCGTGTGCGCGGCCTCGACCGCGTCGGCGGTGGTCAGGTAGTTGTCCTCGCCGGTGTTGATGATGATCCCGGCGCGGGCGTGCACCTGGCGGGAGAACCGTTGGTCCACAAAGGTCCTGATCGGATTGATGTCGCGGAACAGGATGCCGTACATCGAGTCGTTGAGCATCATGTCCAGCCGCTGCAGCCCGGCGAGCACGGCGATCTCCGGCATGCACAGCCCGGAGGCGTAGTTGGTCACCCGGACGTACCGACCCACCTCTTTGGACACCTCGTCCATCGCCGCGCGCATGATCCGGAAGTTCTCCTGGGTGGCGTAGGTACCGGCGAACCCGTGGTGCGTCGCGCCTTCCGGCACGTAGTCCAAAAGCGACTGTCCGGTCGAGCGGATCACGGCGATCACGTCCGCCCCGGCCCTTGCCGCGCTGGCGGCCTGCACCACGTCCTCGTCGATGTCGCCGGTGGCCACGATCAGGTAGATCCACGGCCGCTGCGGCGGGTCGCCCAGCCTGGCCACCAGCCGGTCGCGCTGCGCCCGGTTGCGGTCGATGGTGCGCAGCCCCCGGCCGATCGCGGTGCGGGCGGCCGACAGCGCGCGGGTGGCCTCCCGGCCCTTCGGCAGCGTGTAACGGATCTGGCCGGCGGCGGTGGCCTCGGCCAACTCGGTCAGGCCGGCCAGATCGTGTTGCCGCAGCGCGTGAAACACCGGCAGCGCCACGCCGTGCTCCAGCCCGCAGTGCTCGCGCACGGTGTCCACCACCCGGTTCACCCACGGCACGTCCCCGGCCCGGTGCCCGGTGTCGGCGCCGGTGATCCCGGCCAGCCGCAGCGTCGCCCGCTCCACGGCGACCGTGGTGTGCGCCCTGGCAAGCGCGATCACCGGCTCGGCCGCCCGCGCCGCGAGCCGGCGGGCGGTGGCGACCACCGTCGGATCGAGGTTGAGCAGACTCATGCCGACCCCCTCTCGTAAATGATCCGGCCGTCCCGCACGGTGCGCAGGCACACCGGAAGCGGTGCGCCGGGCTCGAGCGACGGGAACCCGGCGCAGTCCCACACCGCATAGGTCGCCGGCGCCCCGGGCACCAGCTCGCCGGCCCCGTCGACCCCCGCGGCATACCAGCCGCCCCGGGTGTGCGCGGCGAAAGCCGACCAGGGCGCGAGGCCGAACCCGTCGGTGCGGTGGTGCACGGCGGCCCGGACCGCGGCCCACGGATCGACCGGCGTGACCGGGCAGTCCGACCCGAACGCCAGCACCACGCCCGCCTTTTCCAAATGTGCGAACGGGTTGAGCGCGCTGCCCCGGTCCGGCCCGAGCCGCCGGGCGTACATGCCGTCGCGGCCGCCCCACGCCGCGTCGAACAGCGGCTGCACCGAGCCGATCACACCCCACCGGCCGAGCAGCGCGGCCTGCTCGGCCGTCACCATCTCCAGGTGCTCCAGCCGGTGCCGGGAACCGCGCAGCGCCGGCACGCCGACGATCCGCTCCGCGCGGGCGAACCCGGCCACCACCGCGGCGACCGCGGCGTCGCCGATCACGTGGAACCCGGCCTGGATCCCGGCCAGCGTGCAGGCCACCACGTGCTCGGCGATCTGCTCGGCGTCGAGGTACAGCGCGCCCGCGGTGTCCGGCCGGTCGGCGTACGCCGTCCCGAGCGCGGCCGTCCGGGAGCCCAGCGCGCCGTCGACGAACAGGTCACCGGCAAGGCCGCGGGCGCCGTCGGGCAGCACGGTGTTGCGCTCGCCCCAGTAGCCGATCACCTCGGGCAGCGGTTCCGCCGAAAGGGCAAGGAGATCGGCGAAGTCGTCGGCGCCGGAGATGTCCGGGCCGGCGCACTCGTGCACCGCGGTCACCCCCATCGACGCCGCGTGCCGCAGGAACTCCCGCTGCGCGGCGCGCCGCTGCGCCGGCGTGATCGAGTCCAGGAACGCCTTGCGGACCACGTGGTGGGCCGCGCGGCTGACCGGATCGCCGTCCGACCAGCCGGCCGCGGTCCGCGCCCGCGGGGTCACCAGGGCGGTGGACACCAGCGCGGAGTGCACGTCGATGCGCGACAGGTACACCGCGGCGCCGCCGCTGGCCTCGTCCAGCTCCGCCCTGGTGGGCGGGCGGCCCTCCGGCCAGGCGGTCTCGTCCCAGCCGTGGCCCCAGACCAGCGCGCCCGGCGCCGACCGGTCCCGGACGCGCGCGAGCAGCTCGGCCATCGACCGGCAGCCCGTCAGGTCCAACCCGGTGCGCAGCAGGCCGGCGCTGGTGCTGTGCACGTGGGCGTCGACGAACGCGGGCGTCACCAGCGCGCCGTCCAGGTCCACGATCTCATCGGCGGGCCGGTCCGGATCATGGCCGACCCACTCGACCACCCCGTCCCGGACGAGCAACGCGGTCGCGTGGGGTCGGGACGGGCCGTGGATCCGGCCGCCACGCAGCAGCGTGCTGGTCACGTCCCCGAGGCTCCGCGCGACTCGAAGATCGTCCGCACCCCGGGCTCGGCGCGGATCAGGTCCAGCGCGAACTCGGCGTGCCCAGGCACGTAGCCGTTGCCGATCAGCAGCCGGACGTCGGCGGCGAGGCCCTCCGCCCCGAGCGCGACCGCGGGAAATGAGGTGGCCATCGAGAAGAACACGATCGTTCCTGAGTCGGCCGTCGCCAGAATCGCACCATGCTCGCACCCGGGCACGTCGACGCACACCACGGTGACGTCCACCTGCCGGCCGATCGCGTCCGCGACGGCCACCGGGTCACGCGCGTCGGCGATCACCACCCGGTCGGCCAGCGCGGCGTCGCGCACCTGGCGCGCCTCGGCCTCGGTGGGCACCAGGGCGATCAGCGGCGTCGCCCCGGCCCGGCGCGCGGCCGCCAGCGACAGCGAGCCCGACTTGCCGCCGGCGCCCAGCACGCACACCGACGGCGTGTTCGTCGTCCGTTCGACGTGCTCGCGAACCACCCGATCGGTGAGCGCGGGTGCGCCGCACACGTCCAGCACGGCCAGCGACAGGGCATCGGGCAGGTCGTCCGGCAGCACCGCGGCGATCGAGCGGCCGAACAGCACCGCGGTCCCCCGGCACGGCACCTGCTCGGTCGCGCCGTCCCAGGCCCGCAGGCCGTCGTCGATGCGCAGCGGGGTCAGCGTCAGCGAGATCAGCGACGCGACCCGGTCGCCTTTGGCCAGCCCGTGGGGCGACTCCGGCCCGACCTCGCGGACCGTGCCGAGCAGCATCCCGCCGGACCCGGTGACCGGGTTCTGCATCTTCCCGCGCTGCTCGACGATCTCCAGCACGACCCGGCGCACCGCGGCCCCGTAGCCGTGCTGCTCGCGGAGCTGGCGGTAGGACGCGGCGTCGAGGTTGATCCGCTCGACGTCGATGATCACTTCGTCGGGCCATGGCCGCGGATCGGCGTCCAGCCGCCACGCCTGCTGGGGCAGCACCCCGGGCGGCTCGAGCACGCGGTGCAGACCGTAGGGCGACGACACGCCCCGGACGACATCGGCCACATCACACCCGTTCCCGTAGAATTTACGTCATCCAAGCGTTCTGGCAGCATATCTTTACGCAGCCCGACCGACGAGGAGTACAGATGACTGCAACGACAGTATCCGACGCGATCGCGAAGACTGGTCGGCAGCCATACGAGTACGTCCGCAAGGAGCTGGTGGAGCCGGACTGGCGGCGGTTCCCCGGCTGGGCCCACGTCACCGAGGCCGAGTGGCGCGACGCCCAGTGGCAGCGGGTGCACTGCGTCAAGAACGCCAAGCAACTCCGCGCCGTGGTCGGCAACCTGCTCGACGAGAGCTTCTTCGACGACCTGGCCGCCGACCAGGAGCGGATGGCCACCATGTCGATGCTGCTGCCGCCGCAGATGCTCAACACGATGGCGCCCGACGCCGGCACCGACCCAGCCAAGGTCACCGCCGCCTTCCTGGCCGACCCGATCCGCCGGTACATGCTGCCCGTGCGCAGCGACCGCGACCCGGTCTGGCCCAGCCACCCGCATTCCTCCCGGGATTCGTTGCACGAGGCCGAGATGTGGGTGGTCGAGGGCCTGACCCACCGCTACCCCACCAAGGTGCTGGCCGAGCTGCTGTCCACCTGCCCGCAGTACTGCGGCCACTGCACCCGGATGGACCTGGTCGGCAACTCCACACCGTCGGTCGACAAGCACAAGCTGCTGCTCAAGCCGGTCGACCGGCAGGAACAGATGATCGACTACCTGAAGCGCACCCCGGGCGTGCGCGACGTCGTCGTGTCCGGCGGCGACGTGGCCAACGTCCCATGGCACCAGCTCGAGTCGTTCCTCATGCGGCTGCTCGACATCGACACCGTGCGCGACATCCGCCTGGCCACCAAGGCCCTCGCCGGCCTCCCCCAGCACTGGCTGCAGCCCAAGGTCGTCGAGGGCCTCGAGCGGGTCGCCCGCACCGCCGGCCGGCGCGGCGTGAACCTCGCCATCCACACGCACGTCAACCATGCCCGGTCGGTCACCCCGCTGGTCGCCGAGGCCGCCCGCACCGCGCTGGAGGTGGGCGTGCGCGACGTCCGCAACCAAGGGGTGCTCATGCGCGGCGTCAACGCCACCCCGACCGCGCTGCTCGACCTCTGCTTCGCGCTGCAGGGCGAGGCGAACATCCTCCCCTACTACTTCTACATGTGCGACATGATCCCCAACGCCGAGCACTGGCGGCTGGCGGTGTGGGAGGCGCAGGACCTCCAGCACGCGATCATGGGCTACCTCCCCGGCTACGCCACCCCGCGGATCATCTGCGACGTTCCCTACGTCGGCAAACGCTGGGTCCACCAGCTCGCCGAGTACGACCGCGAGCGCGGCATCTCCTACTGGACCAAGAACTACCGAACCGGCATCGAGCTCGACGACCCCGACGCCCTCAGCCGCCACTACCCCTACTACGACCCCATCTCCACGCTGCCGGCGGCGGGCCAACGCTGGTGGGAAGGCAAGGTCGCCAGCTAAGCCAGGGTGTCAGAAGCCCGGGGTACGCCGGGTGAGGCTGCGCGTTAGCGGAACACACCTGCCCGAAGCCGGGACGCGCTCGGCCGCGGCCCACCGCACCGGCGTGTCCCGCCTCCGGGCAGCCGTGTTCCGCCCTCGGGCAGGCGCGCTTTCGCGACACCCCGCCGGCGGTTCGCGGTAAAGCACTGCCTTATTTCGCCCGCACATCTGGCCGTTGGCCTCTATCTCACCGGGCTGGACCGTTCTAGCATGATGGCTTTGGCCGTACGTGAGGGGTGGCATGAATCGTTATCTCTGGGTCGCGCTCGGGCTGCTGGTCATGCTTGCCGCGTCGGTCACCGCGATTTTCACATTCGACGTGTCGCTGACCAGAACCAAGAACGAGATCGAGCTCGCGCTGAAGGCCGTCGTGGCGTGCGCCAGTGTGGGCACGGCGGTGTTCGGGTGGGTGGGCGGCCGAAAGCGGCTCAAGGAGCGCGAGGCACGGACATCGCCCCGACCGGCTTCCATGCCCAGCGTGATCCAGACCGTGCAACTGTCGGAAATGGGCGAGTGGGAGTCCTGCCGGGAATACGTCGGCCAAATGCGCAGGCGGCTGCTGGAGCTGGCCGGTGAGCTGGCCGGTTTCGTGCCGCTGACCACGGTCGCCGATACGACCAAGCCGGTGACGAGACCCGAGCTGCTGCCCAACCTGGAGTGGCTGAGCCGAAAGACCGGGCACAACTTCACCTCCGCGGAGCCGGAGCAGATCGACCTGAGCGCCGTGCCGGAACGCTTCGAACGGGCGGTGCTGCTCGGCGAGCCCGGGTCGGGCAAGTCGACCTGCCTGCGGCAGCTGGTCCTGACCGAGCTGGACCGGTTTGAGCGCGGCAAGGCCGCG
>NZ_DASZCQ010000129.1:0-11646 GCF_035942955.1 Actinophytocola sp.
GGGGTGGGGCGCGGGGTGTGGGATCTGCGGGGACCGGGCCGGCTCGGGATCGGGGCGGGGGTGGGGACATGACGGTGCGTGGGCGTGTCGGTGGAGTGGCGCGCGGGGTGTGGAGGGTGCGGGGGTTGCGTTGGGTGGGGGTCGGGGTCGGGTTGGGGGTTGCCGTGCTGGCGTTGCGGGAGCGGTTGCCTTCGGTGGGGGCGGTGTCGGAGTCGTTGCGGGTGGCCGATGTGCGGTGGCTGGGCGTGGCGGTGGTGGCCGAGGCCGTGTCGATGGCCATGTTTGCGCGGCAGCAGCGGCGGTTGCTTGGGGCGTTCGGGGTGCGGGTGGCGCGGCACCGGGCGTTGGCGCTGGCGTACAGCCGGTCGGCGATCGCGATCGTGGTGCCGGCGGGGTCGGCGGTGTCGGCGGCGTATGCGTTTCGGCAGTTTCGCGTTGACGGGGCGAGTCGGCGGGCGGCGGCGACGGTGATGGTGCTGTCCGGGTTGGTGTCGTTGGTCGCGCTGGTGCTGCTGTACGTGACGGGGGCGTTGGGGGCGGTGGCGGTGCGGATGGTCGCCGCGTGGCAGGAGCATCCGGCGGTGGTGGAGGCGGCGGGTGCGATGGTGGTGGCCGGGGTGGTGCTGGCGGTTTTCCTTGTCTGGCCGCCGCTTGCGGCGCGGGACAGGCGGCTCGGGGGGCCGGGGTTGTTGGGGCGGGCGCCGCGGATGTTGCGGCCGGTGGTGGAGGCGATCGGGGAGGCCAGGTCGGTCGGGGCCCGGCACTGGGTGCTGGCGCTGGGCGCGGCGATGGCGAACTGGTCGACCGATCTGCTGTGCCTTGCCGCGGCGGCGCGGGCGTTTCGGCTGCCGGTGGACCTGGTCGCGATCGGGGCGGTGTACCTGACCGTGCAGGTGGTGCGGCAGGTGCCGCTGACCCCGGGCGGGATCGGGGTCATCGAGGTGAGCTTGCTCGCCGGGCTGGTGTCGGCGGGAGCGGGTGAGGCGGCGGCCGCGGCGACGGTGCTGGCCTACCGGCTGCTGTCCTGCTGGTTGATCATCCCGGCCGGGTTCATCGGCTGGCTGGTGTTGCGCCGCCGCCCGGTCAGATCGGATACGACGCGCCCTGCCGAACAAGCACCGCGTCCCCCGGATACTCCGCCCGCGCCTCGGCGAACACCGCTTCGGCCTCGGTCCATGGCGGCACGTGTGTGACCAGGAGCCTGGCGGCACCGGATCGCTTGGCCAGTTCCCCCGCCTCCTTGCCGGACAGGTGCAGCCCGGATGGCCGGTCGTCGGCGTGGGTCCAGGACGCCTCGGCGAGCAGAACGTCCACTCCGGACGCTAGATCGACCAGCCCGTCGAACAGTCCGGTGTCTCCCGTGTAGACGAACGAGCGGCCGCCGTGCGAGATGCGGAAGCTGTACGACTCGGGCGGATGGTTGGCCCGGATCACGGTGATCTCGAACGGTCCTATATGGACACTCCCGGGCGACAACGGGTGGAAGGTGTACACATCGGACAGATCGGTCTGCAGCCGGTCGGCCTCGTCCGGGCTGTACGCCGCGGTGAACCGGCTGGGCGCCTCACTGGGCGCGTACACCGGGAGCGGGTTCACCCGCGGATCCCGCGACGGCGCCGAGTGGTAGCGGCGCAGCACGGTGAGGCCGGCGAAATCCGAGCAGTGGTCCGGATGCAGGTGCGAGAACAGCAGGGCGTCCAGACTGAACGGATCGCGGATCGCCTGCAGGGCCGCGAGGGTGCCGGTGCCGAGCTCGATCCCGAGCAGGAAGCCGCCGGCTTCGAGCAGGTAGCCCGAGGTCGGGGCGTTGGGTCCGGGGGCGCTGCCGGAGCACCCGAGCACGGTCAACAACACGGTGCACAGCGTGACATATCCACCTCGACTCCGGGATCACGTTCGCATCAAGGGAGTCATGGAACCGAGGTCGGGCCCGAGGAACCGGCGGGCGAGGCGGGCGAAGGGCTCGGCGGGACCGGTGGCCAGCAGCTCGTGCTGAACCGGTTCGGTGCCCGGCTCGGCGAGCAGGTCGCGCTCGGTCAGCACGCGCACAACGTCCTTTGCGGTCTCCTCCGCACTGGACACCAGCGTCACGGCGTCGCCGAGCACGATCTGCAGAACGCCGGTGAGCAACGGGTAGTGCGTGCAGCCGAGCACCACAGTGTCCACATCGGCCTGTTGCAGCGGCTCGAGGTAGGCCTGGGCGAGCCCGAGCACCTGCCGGCCCGACGTGATCCCCCGCTCGACGAAGTCGACGAACCGCGGGCACGCGGCTGCGGTGACCACGACGTCCCTGGCCGCGGCGAACGCGTCCTGGTACGCACCGGAGCGGACGGTCCCGCTGGTACCGATCACGCCGATCCGGCCGCTGCGGGTGGCCCCGACCGCCCGGCGCACCGCGGGCACGATCACCTCGATGACCGGGATGTCGTAGCGGTCCCGCGCGTCCCGCAGGCACGCCGCCGACGCGTTGTTGCACGCGATGACGAGCAGCTTCACTCCGCCGGCGACCAGCTCGTCGGCGATCGCCAGCGCGTGCTTGCGCACCTGGTCGATCGGCAGCGGGCCGTACGGACCGTTGGCGGTGTCGCCGACGTAGCGCAGCCGCTCCCCCGGCAGCTGGTCGGCGATCGCGCGCGCGACCGTGAGGCCGCCGACGCCGGAGTCGAACACCCCGATCGGTGCGTCCGGGCTCACTCGGCAATACCCCCGGGCACGACCGGATCCGGCGCCGCGGCGGTCCGGCTCGCGGCGCGCCGGCCGGCCATGGCCACCAGCCAGGCGGCCAGCACCCCGGCCCCCGCGCCGAACAGGTGACCCTGCCAGGAGACGCCAGGGTCACCGGGGAGCACCCCGAACAGCATGCCGCCCCAGTACAGCAACAGCACCGCGGCCACGCCGATCTGCAGCACGCTGCGGGTGAAGATGCCGCGCACCAGCAGGAAGGCCAGCCAGCCGAACGCAAGGCCGGACGCGCCGACGGTCACCCCGTCGCCACCGGTTAGCCACACGCCGACGCCGCTGACCAGCCAGATCGTCAGCGTCACCGCGATCCACCGGCCCAACCCGCCGGCCATGGCCAGGAAACCGAAGATCAGCACGGGCAGCGTGTTGGCGAGCAGGTGGCCGAAACCGCTGTGCAGCAACGGCGCCCAGGCAATCCCGTCCAACCCGGACAGCGACCTCGGCACGATGCCGAACTGGTCGAGGTCCGCCGGCAGCACCACGTCGATCAGCTCGATCAGATACAGCAACGCGGTGAACCCGGCGACCACGATGGCCGCCTGCTTGGCGTTGGCGGGAAGGATCCGGTGTACGGCCGTGCTCACCGGCTTGGCTGGCAATGTGTCCACGTCACCGAGGCTACGTGGCCGCCCCGACCGCGGAATCAGGTGAAACCCCTGATGTTGCCCCCGGGTCGCGACGGCGGCGGGCCGGAGCCAGCAACGCGAGCAGGAACGTGAGCGCGACCGCACCGGCGGCCCACCACGAGGCGACCCGGGTGGCCCGGCTGAAGTTGTCGGCCTCGGCGATTGCGGCGGCCCTGGTGAACGCGTCGGCGCCCTCGCCGGTGGGGCACCCGGGCGGGGCGACGGTCGGGTCCACGGAGCCCGCCCTGGTGACGTAGCAGTGCGTGAACCGCGCGACGGCGGCGTCGACCGCCTCTGAAGTTTCGCCGGCCGTGACCAGCTCGCGGCGCAGGTCGTCGGTGGCGGTTCCGGCGGCCGCGGCCGCGTGCGACCCGAGCGCGCCGAACAGGGCGACCCCGACGATGGCGATGCCGAGCGCGTTGCCGATCCGCTGGGCGGTGTTCACCAGGCCGGCCACCGAGCCGGATTCCCGCTTGGGCACCGATTCCAGCGCGATGTCCACATTGGGCGCGATCGTGAAGCCGTTGCCGAGACCGACCAGGAACAGCGCGGGGATCAGGGCCGCGCCGGACCGCGTGAGCGCCACCGTGATGATCACACCGACCGTGCCGGCGACCGCGAGGCCGGAGCCGAGCAGCAGCACGCCGCGGCCGAGGCGGGCGTGCGCCCGGTCCGACAGCGCGCCGCCGATCACCGAACCGGCCGCGAACGCCGTCAGGATCAGCCCGGCGGCCAGCGCCGACCGGCCGAGCCCGAGCTGCAGGTGCAGGGACAGCATGAACAGCAGCCCGATGAACCCGGTGAAGTAGGTCAGGCCGATCGCGGCGCCGGCGGCGAGCGAGCGGATCCGTAGCAGCCGCAGGTCGAACAGCACCGCCTGGCCGTTACGGATCCGGCGCAGCTCCCACCGGACGAACAGCGCGACGACCGGCACCGCGGCGGCCAGGCACAGCCACGTCCAGGCCGGCCAGCCGGCCGCGCGGCCCTCGATGAGCGGGACGGTGATCAGCGAAAGGGCAAGGGCGACAAGGACGACGGCGACGCCGTCCAGCGCGCCGCCGCGCCCCCGGGTCGGCGGCAGCAGCCGGGCCGCGAGGAGCACCGCGACCACCCCGATCGGGACGTTGATCAGGAAGATCGGCCGCCAGAGCAGGCTCGCGACGTCGGCCTGGACGAGCAGGCCGCCGAGCAGCGGGCCGGCCGCCACCGACACCCCGGCCACGATGCCGTACAGCGAGAACGCCCGGCCCCGCTCGTGCCGCGGAAACCCGACCTGGATGATCGCGACGATCTGCGGGTTGATCAGTCCGGCCGCGACGCCCTGCGCCACCCGGGCCGCGATCAGCTGCCCGGGGGTCTGGGCGATGCCGCACAGGGCCGAGGCGGTGACGAAGCCGAGCATGCCGAGCACGAACAGCCGGCGGTAGCCGAAGCGGTCGCCGAGCCGGCCGCCGGGAATCAGGGACAGGCCGAACGTCAGGGCGTACCCGCTGACCACCCACTCGACGGACCCGTAGCTCGCGCCGAGGTCGAGCTGGACGGACGGGATCGCGACGTTCACGATCGTGGCGTCGAGCAGGATCATGAACGCGCCGGAGAGCACGACGGTCAGCGATACCCAGCGCCTCGGATCGGCGGTCGGGTCGGCCGTTCGGGGCGGTGCGGGATGTCCCATTGGGCCGATTGTCCGCGTCCGCAAGGAACTTGCGCTTGAGCGCCGGTCACGTGCGCAGGAGGCTGGTGAGCCGGTCCAGCGAGCGCTCCATGCCGCGGGCCACGTCCTTGGTGCCGAACAGCTTCATGACCAGACCCTTGATCGCGCCGGCCGGCTCTTGGCGGCTGCGCAGGCGGACGGTGGTGGCCGCGCCGTCCGGCTCGAGCTCGATGCGGAACTCGGTCGACTCGGCGAACCTGGGCGCCGGCTTGCCGTCGAGGCGCTCGGCGACGTGCCGCCAGGCGAGCAGCCGGTTCGGCTCGTAGCCGGTGATCTCCTGATCGACCTCGGCGTGCTTGCTCCCCCACCGGCCGTGCTGGGTGCGCAGCTGGCCGACGCCGGTGCCCGAGCGCACCTCGACGCGCTCGGCGAAGGTGAACCACTCCGGCGCGCGGCCGGCATCCGAGACGATCTCCCAGACCTTGTCCACCTGCGCGTCGACGCGCGCCTCCCGGACAATCTCGATCACGCATGCCTCCTCGGGATATGATGTGCACAGGATGAACAGTTCAGACCCTGAACGTTTCGAGAGACTGTACCGTCGGATCTGGGGTGCGCTCAACCGTCCGGACGACCCGGATCTGAGCCAGCACGAGCGGCAGGTGCTGCACCACGTCGTCGGTGACGGGGTGGCGCTGAGCTGGCTCGCCGGGCACCTGGGACTGCCCAAGAGCACCACCTCAGTGCTGATCAAAAGCCTGGCGGCGCGGGGATTCGTGGAGCGGGCGCGGGATCCGGCCGACGAGCGCCGGCTGGCGATCAAGCTGACGGCCAAGGGGCGGCGGACCGTGGAGCGGGACACGGTGCTGCGACCGGACGCGCTGGCCAAGGCCATGGCGAAGCTCGACCGGAATACCCGCAGGGCGTTGCTGGAGGGTCTGGAACGACTGGCCGAAGCGGCCGAATCCTGATCGTCACGCAGGGCTCCGGCGAGGTCGGCGACGGGAACGCGTCACCCGGCTGCACGAAGGCGGAACACGGCTTCCCGAAGGCGAGACACGCCGGGCCGGGACCGGTTGTCCACAGGAAGTGGGGGCATTAGGCCCAGAGGTGGCCGTCGAGGCGGGCGGCGGCCTCGTCGAGGGTGCCGCTGTAGGCGCCGGTGGACAGGTACTTCCAGCCGGCGTCGGCCACGATGAAGGCGACGTCGGCGGTTTCGCCGGCGCCGGCGGCCTTTTCGGCGACGGCGAGGGCGGCGTGCAGGATGGCGCCGGTGGAGATGCCGGCGAAGATGCCCTCGGTCTCCAGGAGTTGGCGGGTGCGGCGCAGGGCGTCGTAGGAGCCGACGGAGTAGCGGCCGGTGAGCACCTCCGGGTCGTAGAGCTCGGGGACGAACCCCTCGTCGAGGTTGCGCAGGCCGTAGACCAGCTCACCGTAGCGCGGCTCGGCGGCGATGATCTGCACGTCGGGCTTGTGCTCGCGCAGGTAGCGGCCGACGCCGACGAGGGTGCCGGTGGTGCCGAGGCCGGCCACGAAGTGCGTGATCGTCGGCAGGTCGCGCAGGATCTCCGGGCCGGTGGACTCGTAGTGCGCGCGGGCGTTGGCCGGGTTGCCGTACTGGTAGAGCAGGACCCAGTCGGGGTTGGCCTCGGCCAGCTCCTTGGCCCGGCGCACGGCCTCGTTGGAGCCGCCCGCGGCCGGGGAGAACACGATCCGCGCGCCGTAGGCCTGCAGCAGCGCCCTGCGCTCCTCGGAGGTGTTCTCCGGCATCACGCAGACCAGGCCGTAGCCCTTGAGCTTGGCCGCCATGGCCAGCGCGATGCCGGTGTTACCCGAGGTGGGCTCGAGGATGGTGGCGCCGTGCCAGAGCCGGCCGTCGCGTTCGGCCTCCTCGATCATGGCGAGGGCCGGGCGGTCCTTGATCGACCCGGTCGGGTTGCGGTCCTCGAGCTTGGCCCACAGTCGCACGCTCGCCGACGGGGCGAGCCGGGGCAGGCCGATCAGCGGCGTGTCGCCCAGCGCGTCGAGCAGCGAGTCGTAGCGCGCCACGGGTTCGGGTCAGCCCCCGGCTACGGCGGGCAGGATCGTCACCGTGTCGCCGTCGGACACCTTGGCGTCCAGGCCGCCGGAGAACCGGACGTCCTCGTCGTTGACGTAGACGTTGACGAAGCGGTGCAGCGACCCCTCCTTGACCAGGCGCGCCTTGAGTCCGCCGTGCGTGGCCTCCAGGTTGTCGATGATCTCGGCCAGCGTGCTCCCGGTGGCCGCGACCGTCTTCTGGCCACCGGTGTGGGTGCGCAGAATGGTCGGGATGGAGACGGTGACGGCCATGTAGAACCTCCGTTGGGGCGTCAGGACTCGACCACGTCGATGGGCTCTTCGGTGACGACGCCGTCGACGATCCGGTAGGACCGCAGCTCGTAGTCGTCCGGGTCGCGTGTGGACACCAGAACGTAGTGGGCGTCCGGCTCGGCGGCGAGCGAGATGTCCGTCCGGGACGGATAGGCCTCGGTCGCCGTGTGCGAGTGGTAGATGACGACCGGCACCTCGTCGTTGGCTTCCAGCTCGCGGTACAGCTTGAGCAGGTCCGTCGAGTCGAACTCGTAGAACGTCGGCGACCGGGCCGCGTTCACCATCGGGATGAACCGCTCGGCCCGATCCGATCCGGCCGGACCGGCGATCACGCCGCACGCCTCGTCCGGATGATCACGGCGGGCGTGCGCCACGATCGCCTCGACCAGATCACGGCGTAACTGCACGGTTCCATCCTAGAGGTTGGATTGATCCGTCCCACGCTGTGAGAACCGCACATCGCGGTACGCGGGCAGGTCGGGCAACGAGGTCGCGGCGAGGATGCCGTTGACCATGGCGCGGGCGAAGGCGTCCGCGGCGGCGGTGCACAAACCGTCGAGGGCGGCGGCGCGGGCCATCGGGGCGAGCGGGGCGTCGGCCGGCACGAGCGGGCGGGCCCCGGTGGCGGCGGCGAAGATCGTGTCGCCGTCGAACATCGAGTGCGCCGGACGCACCGTACGGGCGAGGCCGTCGTGGGCGGACATGGCCAGGCGCAGGCATTCGGCCTTGCTCAGCTCGGCGTCGACCGCCACGACGCCGATCGTGGTGTTCAAGCCGCGAGCTTGTGGGTCTGCCCAACCCTCGGGCAGGCCGACGTACTCCCCCATGGCGTTGACCGCGGCAAGGGCGCCGACCGTGAAGCCGTCCACCTCGACGCTCGCGGTGCCGAGGCCGCCCTTAAGCGAGCCCACCTTGGCACCCGTGCCGGCGCCGACGCAGCCCCGCTCGACCGGTCCGTCGGTCGCCGCCACGCAGGCCCGGTAGCCGAACTCGGCGTCCGGCCGGTTGCCCCAGGCGCTGCGGGGCAGGTCGAACAGAACGGCCGCCGGCACGATCGGCACCACCTCGTGCGGCTCGACGCCCACCCGGAAACCCCGGTCGTGCTCGGACAGCCAGCGCATGACGCCGTCGGCGGCGGCCAGCCCGTAGGCGCTGCCGCCGGTCAGGCAGACCGCGTCCACCTGCTGCACCAGGTTCTCCGGGCGCAGCAGATCGGTCTCGCGGGTGCCGGGCGCGCCGCCGCGGCCGTCGACCGAGCCGACCGTGCCCTCCGGGAAGAGGATCACCGTGGTGCCGGTGGCCCAGCCGTCGCCGATCCGCTGGTGGTGCCCGACCCGCACGCCGTCGACGTCGGTGATCGCGTCGTGGCGACCGGTCATATGTCGTCCCCGGCGATCGCCTGCACCAGGCTCTCCTGCATCCAGGTCAGCCAGTGGTACACGCCGAGGTGCGGGGCGCGGGGATCGTCGGCGGGCAGCTCGTCGGGCATGTCCTCGGTGACGTCGAGGGCGGTGCCCAGCGCGAGGCGGACGTCGTTGAGCGCGGACAGCCAGCCCTCGGCCTGCTCGAGCGACAGCCGGACCTTCCCGCCGTTCTCCGGGCAGGTGCGCAGCACAAGGCCGGCCACCCCGGTCTTGGCGTCGAGCAGCTCCGGCTCGTGCAGCGAGCGCAGCGCCGCGGCCGAGTCGACGTCGGCCTGGTCGGGCGCGTCGTCGTCGAGCCGGTGGAAGTCGGGCAGCAGCCGGGACAGGATCGGGTCGTCGGGCGGGGTGGCCGGCCCGGTGCGGATGCCGGTCAGCTCGGCCAGCTCGTCCCGCGGCGCCTCGGCCGCCCTGGCCCGCAGCATGTCGTCGATCTGCGCGACCAGACCGCGCAGCACGGCCGCCTCGTGCCGGTCGAGCTGCGCCATAACCGTGGCGCCCGAGCGCCGCCAGCCGTTCACCTAGGACTCGTGCTGCATGGTCGCCCACAGACCCGCCGCGTGCAGCCGCGCGACGTCGCCCTCCACCTTCTCCTTCGATCCTGAGGAGACGATCGCCTTGCCCTTGTGGTGGACGTCCAGCATCAGCTGGGTCGCCTTGTCGCGGCTGTAACCGAACAGCTTCTGGAACACGTAGGTCACGTACGACATGAGGTTGACCGGGTCGTTCCAGACGATGGTCTGCCAGGGCCTGTCCTCGACCGGGAGGTCGGCAGAGGTGGGTTCAACCTGTGAATCTTTCTGCTCGACAGGCGTAGACATACCTCAATACTGGCATGTCTAGGCTCCAGTCATGCGGGGACCTACCAGCACGGCTTTGCTGACCGACCACTACGAGTTGACCATGCTCGACGCGGCGTTGTCCGACGGTACCGCGCAGCGGCAGTGCGTGTTCGAGGTGTTCGCCCGCCGGCTGCCGGCCGGGCGCCGGTACGGCATCGTCGGCGGGACCGCGCGCGTGCTGGACGCCATCCAGCGGTTCCGGTTCGGCGAGGACGAGTTGCGCCTGCTGGCCGAGAACCGGATCGTTCACCCGGACACGCTGGACTGGCTGGCCAACTACGCCTTCCACGGCGACGCGGACGGCTACCCGGAGGGCGAGCTGTACTTCCCCGGCTCACCGCTGTTCACGGTGCGCGGCACGTTCGCCGAGGCCGTGCTGCTGGAGACGGTGGTGCTGTCGATCTTCAACCACGACAGCGCGATCATGTCGGCCGCGGCCCGGATGGTGAGCGCCGCCAACGGCCGGCCGATCATCGAGATGGGCGGCCGGCGCACGCACGAGGACGCCGCGGTGGCCGCCGCCCGCGCGGCCTACCTGGCCGGGTTCGCCAGCACCTCGAACCTGGAGGCCGGCCGCTCCCACGGCATCCCGACCGCGGGCACCTGCGCGCACGCGTTCACCCTGCTGCACGACAGCGAGCACGCCGCGTTCACCGCGCAGGTCAAGCAGCTGGGCACGATGACGACGCTGCTGGTCGACACCTACGACATCACCCGCGGGATCGAGACGGCGATCGAGGTGGCCGGGCCGGAGCTCGGCGCGATCCGGATCGACTCCGGCGACGTCGGCGTGCTGGCCAGGCAGGCACGCGAGCAGCTGGACCGGCTCGGCGCGCGGAACACCAAGATCGTGGTGTCCGGGGACCTGGACGAGTACGCGATCGCGGCGCTGCGGGCCGAGCCGGTGGACGCCTACGGGGTGGGCACCTCGCTGGTCACCGGCTCCGGCGCGCCGACCGCCGGGATGATCTACAAGCTGGTCGAGGTGGACGGCCGGCCGGTGGCCAAACGCAGCTCCCACAAGGAGTCCAGGGGCGGGCGCAAGGCGGCGATCCGGCGGCACAAGTCCACCGGCACCGCGCTGGAGGAGGTCGTCTACGTGGTCGGCGGGACGGACCCGGAGCCGGGCGAGCACGACCGGCGGCTGCAGGTGCCGCTGCTGCGCGGTGGCGAGCCGGTGGCCGACCCGCCCACCCTGGAGGAAAGTAGGCAGCGGGTGCGGCAGGGCCTGGTGAGCCTGCCGTGGGAGGGACTCAAGCTGTCCCACGGCGAGCCCGCCATCCCGACCGTGCACGTGGACCAGTGAGGGCTTCCGACCTAGCGAGGGCGGGCCCGAGGTCCGCCCGAGTGGCCGGACATACGCAACCGCCGGCCAACAAAGGAAAGTAGTGTGACCAGGGCAGCCCTCACCCTGAATGTCACAGGAGGGATGGCCGTGGGCAAGGCACTGATCGTGGTCGACGTGCAGAACGACTTCTGCGAGGGCGGCTCGCTGCCGGTCGTCGGCGGGGCGGCGGTGGCGGCGGAGATCAGCGGGCACATCGGGCGCGGCGGCTACGACCACGTGGTCGCGACCCGGGACTACCACGTGGATCCCGGCGACCATTTCAGCCGGACGCCCGACTTCGTGAAGTCCTGGCCGGTGCACTGCGTGGCCGGCACGCCGGGCGCGTCGTTCCATCCCGAGCTGGACGTCGCCGGCATCGAGGCGGTGTTCTCCAAGGGCGCGCACGCGGCGGCGTACTCCGGGTTCGAGGGGTCGGCGCCGGACGGCCGGTCGCTGGCCGACTGGCTGCGCGCGCACGACGTCTCCGCGGTGGACGTGGTGGGGATCGCCACCGATCACTGCGTGCGGGCGACGGCGCTCGACGCCGCACGGGCGGGCTTCGCCACCACCGTGCTGCTGGACCTGACGGCCGGCGTCGCACAGTCCACTGTGGACTCGGCGGTGGCCGAGCTGCGGGCGGCCGAGGTCGGGCTGGCGGGTGCGCCCCGGGTGGGCTGAGTCC
>NZ_DASZCQ010000130.1:0-24060 GCF_035942955.1 Actinophytocola sp.
TGCCGGTGGTGGGTCGGGACGCGGTGCGGGTGGGGCGACCGGGTTGCGATCGCCCGGCGCGGCGGCCACCGAGGCGGCCGCGGGTGGGCGCGGTGCGGCGGGTGTGCGGGGTGGGGGCGGCATGGCCGGTATGCCGGTGGGGGCCCGGGGCGGGGGTGATGGGGACACCGAGCATGAGCGGCCCGCTTATCTGCAGGAGCCGGACCCGGAGTCGCTGTTCGGCACCGACGAGTTGTGTGCGCCCCCGGTGATCGGCGCGGACGAGGAGTAGCCCATGTCCGCGGTGGCGGAGCTGTCGTTGCCGGCCGTTGACGTTCTGTGGGAGGACCTTGGGCTTGGGGGCGTGCCGTTTCCGCTCGAGGTGCCTGGGCACGGTGAGACGGTGGGTGAGCGGGCTCGGATCAGGGCGGCGGTGTACGGGGAGCTGGAGCTGCGCGGGTTGGGTGTGGATGAGTTGGAGGGTGTGCTCGGGTTGCTGGCGCGGCCGGAGATCGGCGTGGATCTGGTCGGTCGGTTGGACCCGGAGGGTGGCGAGCCGGTTCGGGCGGTGGCGGTCGCTCGGGGGCGGCGGGGAATGCGGGCCGTGCAACGGAACCGTGGCGTTGAGCTGAGCGAGGTGCGGGACACCGCGGTGGTCGCGTCGATCGTGGAGTTGCTGCCGGCGCAGCGGCCGGGGCCGGGGCGGTCGATCACCTTGCCGGTGGCGGCGCTTGAGGCCAGGCGGCCGGTGACACACCGGGTTGAGCGGCAGCTGGTAGCCGCGATCATGGATCGGCCGGTGGCAAGGGTCGGCCAGTTGGGTGTCATGGTGCGCGACGACCGCGGCGGGGTGCGGCGGTTGCCGGGCATCGCGTGGTTCGACACCGACCAGGGCCGCTACGCCACAACGATCCGGCGCGGTGGCGACGGGGCGGACTGGACCACGTTGTTCCCGGCCGACAACGCTCGGCTGGCCCATCGGCTGAGCGACATGATCGCCGCCGTGCGCCGCTGAGGTGTCGGTGGGCTGGATAGCGTCGCCGCATGCGGATCCCGGGACTGCCCGAAGCCGACATCGGCCGCCTGCACGAGGTGGTCGGGCCGGAGGTGTACGCCGCGGCGCGCGGTGTGCGCGGCGGCGTGCGGTCGCGCGGATTGCCTGGGATGCCGAGGAGTTGGCGCTCGGCGGCGCGGTGCACGGCAGGGCCGGTGAGGTCTACGAGACGATGGCGTACCTCAGGGACTCCGGTGGGGGTCGGCTGATGGCGCTCAAGGCGCGGAAGGCCGAGCTGTTCGCCGGCGTCATGGACGACGGCAACGCCTTCGCGGCCGGCCTCGGCGCGGACGACATTCGGGGGCTGTTCGCGTAGCAGGGTGGAACCGGGCGCCCCGCCGCGGTGTAGGAGAGGGCGGTACTCCAGCGCGAGGAGACAGCCACGGACGATGACGAGGCCGTGACCAAAGCCCGTGCCGGTGACCGGGAGGCGTATGCCGTCCTGGTCGCCCGGTACAGCGCGCTCGCGCACCGAACCGCGTACCTGCTCGGCGCCGGACCGAACGCCGAGGACGTGGTGCAGGAGGCGTTCGTGAAGGCATTCCGCGGGTTGGGGGCGTTCCGCCCCGGCGGTTCCTTCCGGCCGTGGCTGCTGCGGATCGTCGCCAACGAGGCCCGCAACCTGCACCGATCATCGCGGCGGCGGGCGGCGCTCGAGCTTCGCGTGGCCGGCATGGCGGACCGGGCCAGCGCCTCCCCGGATCCGGAGTCCGAGGCCATCTCCGGGGCGTCCCGGGCCGCGTTGCTGAACGCGGTCCGAGCGCTGCCGGAGCGGGACTCCCTCGTGGTCACCTGCCGGTACTTCCTCGACCTGTCCGAGGCCGAGACCGCGCAGGTGCTGGGCTGGCCGCCGGGCACGGTGAAGTCCCGGCTGTCGAGGGCGCTCGCCCGGCTGCGTCCGGTGCTCGCCGGCCGCCTCAGCGAGGAGGCGGCGCATGACTGATCGGCTCGACGTCGTGGAGGTGGCGCTGCGGGACCTCGGCGCGCACCTCGCCGTGCCCGAGCCCCCGGACGTCACCGACGCGGTGCTGGCCCGGTTGGACGAGCCGCCGGCCAGGCCGCGGTTCGGGCAGTCCCGGCTGGTCAAGGTCGCCGCGGTCGTGCTGGCCGTGCTGGTCGCGCTTGGTGCGCTGATCACCGTGTCGCCGCCGGTGCGCGCCGCGGTGCTGAACCTGTTGCGGTTCGCCGGAATCGAGCTGCGCACCGACTCGGCCCCGCCGGCGTCGCTGCCACCAAGCCCGGCCCCGCTGCCGAACGAGCGGGTCGTGGACCTGCCGACCGCCCGGCAACTGTCCCGGTTCCCGGTGGCCGTCGCCGAGGCGCTCGGGCCGCCCGAGCGGGTGCTGCTCATCGACGGCACGCCGCCGCGGATGGTGTCCCTGCTGTACCGCGGTGGAACCGTCCGGCTCGACCAGTTCGACGGGACGCTGGACCTGGCGCTGTACAAGAAGCTGGTGGGCGGCGAGGGGTTCGACTGGGTGCAGCGGCCCGGCGGCGAGCCGGCGATCTGGGTGGACCGGCCGCACGAGGTGGTCTACGTCGACCGGGACGGCCACGAGCATGTCGAGTCGGCCCGGCTGTCGGGCAGGACGCTGATCTGGCAGGCCGGCAACGTCACCATGCGCCTGGAGGGCGACCTCAGCGTGGGCGAGGCGTTGGAGATCGCCGGATCGGTCAGGTGAGGCCGACCTGGTGCACGAGGTCGGCGAGCAGCGCCTCGAACAGCGGCTCCGGCTTGGACACCGCGAACGGGAACCGGCCGAACACCTCGAGCGCGATCTGGCCGTAGAGCCGCACCCAGAACTTCAGGATGGCGTAGGCGGTTCCGATGCCGAGCACGCCCTCCGGCACCTCGAACCCGGCCTCGCGGATCGTGGCCACCAGGCTCGCCCGGAACGTGTCCACGTCGGCACGCACCTCGACCGGCACCGAGTCGTCCGGCGGGGCGGTCAGCGTCATCGTAGTCAGCACCTTGCCCGCGACGGCAAGGAAGATCCGGCCGAACGGGTCGGTCGACGGCACCAGGATCTGCATTCCGCCGTTCTCCAGCAAGGACGGCTCGAGCGGGGACGCGAAGACCAGGCTGAACTCCTGCGGATGGGCGATGGCCCACAGCCGAAAGCCCCGGCAGATGGCCAGAACCTGGCCGACCACGTCGCCCTCGGCGATCTCGGCGAGGTCGGCGTCGAGCACCGCGGCGAGATCGATGCAGATGTCCGTCCTGATGTGCTCGATCAGGTCCTCGCGGGAGGTGTAGTAGCGATACAGCGCCGGGGCGGTGATGCCGACCTTCCGCGCGATCGCCCGCAACGTCACGGCATCCGGGCCGCGGTCGATCAGCAGGGCCCGGGCCTGCTCCCGAATCTCGCGATCGGTGTCCGCCTTGCTTCGCTCTCGGCGTGTGGACGCCGTCATCTCTCACCCCAATGGCCGACTTTGTCCGCTTCTGTTGACAGTACGGCAACCCGGAGCGCTACCGGCACCGACCGCTCGGGGGGCTACGCGATCGGCGCCGGCAGCGCGAAGCCCGGCGTGGGGCCGGGCCCCGACGCTGGGTCTCACAACCCGGCGTGGGCTCTCGGGGGAGAGTTGACGAACATTGTGGCATTCACCGTGCCCGCACCCACCTATTCGTTCACAGTTGCATACGGTTACCCGCTGGTTCGCCGGCCGCGGGCGGCGACCAGCCGGGCGTAGCGGGCGCCGGCGGCGAGCAGCACCAGCCCGGCCACCAGGAACGCGGCCACCCTGGCGATCCCGTCCAGCGAGGAAAGGTCGAACAGCACCAGCTTGGTCAGCGCCGCGGCCACCAGCGCGAGCCCGGCCACCCGCGGCGGGACCGAGTCGACCCCGCGCAGCAGCAGGACCAGCGCGCCCACCGTCCAGGACACCGTCAGCAGGACATGGCCGAGCAGGAACCCGCTGCGGTCCGGGGATATCGCCAGGCCGATCGACAGCGTCGCCCCGCTCGCCCCGTGCAGCGCCACGATCCCGCCCCAACCCCAGGCGTGCGGCGCGCGGACCCGGTCCAGCCGAACGGCCGCCCAGCCGAGCGCGATCGCCGCGACGGCGAGCAACAGCCCGGTGAGGCCGGCCGTGGCCACGGCGCCGGCCGGGATCGTGCGCGCCGGCGGGACGGCGAACATCCGGGGCGGCAGCGCCACCACGAGCGTGAGCAGCAGCCCGCCGAGGCCGAACAGCGCCGAGCCGAGCAGGGCCGCCGGGTACCGCAGCCGCACCGAGATCAGCGTCAGCAGCACCGATCCGCCGAGCAGCGCGATCGCCCGCGCGTTGCCGTCCAGCGCGGTCGCGGTGGCCTGGAACAGCGCGAGGATCCCGGCCCCGCCCGCGGCCATGGCGAACCGGTCGGGCACGGCCAGCGCCCCGGTCCGGTGCAGCGCCCACACGGCGACGAGCAGCACCCCGATCGCGGCCGGCAGCGCGGCGGCGGCCAGCCGGGGCACCAGGATCGCGGCCAGCATCGTGGGCAGCGGCGCGATCAGCAGCAGGCCGAGCGGCAGCTCGTCGGCCGGCCGGCGGGTCGCGGAAAGCGTGGCGAAGGCGACCTGTACGGCGCTGGTCACCAGGCTCAGCACCGCGATCGTGGCGGCGTCGAGCGCGTTGCGCTCGTTGGTGGCCAGCGAGATCATGATCATCGTGGCGATCAGCGGGGGCAGCCCGGCGGCCAGGCTCAGCCCGCCCCACCGCCGGCCGAGCTGCACCGGGGTCGTGGCGATCTGGAGCACCAGCAGGGAACCGAGCAGCAGCGGGACGAACCCCTCGGTGAGGATCGGCGCGCTCACCGCGCAGGACACCACGACGAACACCGCGAACAGCTGGGAATCCCAGCGTCCGGCGACGGCGAGGCCGGCGAGCAGACCGGCCAACGGCGGCAGGAACCCGTACAGCGTGGTCGCCGCGAGCACGTCCAGGTACAGCACCGCGATCCCGGTCGCGGCAAGGGCGTACGCGCCGGTGCGGGCGTTCGGGTTGCGGTGCAGCCACATGCCGATTCCGACCAGCGCAAGGCCGAGCACGACGCCGAGGAGCACGCGCGGCCGCGGGCCGAGGTAGCCGTTCTGGATGGCCAGCACGAGCAGCAGCACGACGCCGGCGAGCGTCACGACCCCGCCGGCCCAGGCCAGGATCCGGCTGCCGGCGCCCTCCCGGCTCACCCGCTCCCAGAACGTCGGCCCGGTCGCCATGGTGGGCTCGGCCGGCGTCCACGCCGGCGGCGGGGCCACCGACTCGGGGAACCGGGGCAGCTGAGGGGGTGGCGGCGTCGTCGCGGGACGGGTCGGCGGCTCGGGGGTGGGTGGCACGATGGTGGATGTCTGTGTGGCGGTCCCCGGTCGGAGGCCACGCAACTCGTTGCTGATCTCGCGCAACCGGTCGCCGACCTCGCTGAGCGCGTCGGCCACCCAGAGCAGGGATTTCGAGCTTTCAGTAGCCATATCGGCCAGTGTCGGCGGGCCGGTGAATGCCGGGATCCGTACGACTACTTATGCACGGTAACAATGTGGCCCATGGACATCGTCGTGCTCGGGTCGGCCAACGCCGATCTCGTGGTGGAGGTGGACCGCCGGCCCGCCGCGGGTGAGACCGTGCTCGGCTCGGACACCAGCGTGCTGCCGGGTGGAAAGGGCGCCAACACGGCGGTGGCCGCGGGCCGGCTCGGCGCCGGGGTGGCGTTTCTCGGCGCGGTCGGCGCCGACGCCCACGGCGACCTGCTGCTGGACTCCCTGCGTTCGGCCGGGGTGGACGTCTCGCTGGTCCGCAGGCGCGACCGGCCGACCGGGATCGCGTACATCACCGTGACCCCGGACGGCGAGAACTCGATCGTGGTCTCGCCCGGCGCCAACGCCGCCCTCGATGTGTCCGATGTGGACATCGACGGGGCGCGGGTGCTGGTGGCCTCGCTCGAGGTTCCGGTGCCGGTGGTGGAGCACGCGGTCGCCGAGGCCGTCGCGCGCGGGGTGCGGGTGGTGCTCAACCTGTCGCCGGTGGCCCGGCTGTCCGCCGAGACCCTCGCCGGGCTGGATCCGTTGGTGGTCAACGAGCACGAGGCCGCCTGGCTGCTCGGCGGGGCGCCGGATCCGCCGCGCCTGCTCGAGCTCGGCGTGCGGTCGGCGGTGGTCACGCTGGGCGCCCGCGGGGCGGTGGTGGTCGAGGACGGCCGCACGCGTGAGATCGCCGCGCCCGAGGTGACCCCGGTGGACACCACCGGCGCAGGGGACGCGTTCACCGGGGCGCTCGCGGTCGGCCTCGCCCGGGGTGCGGACCTGGTCAGCGCCGCGGAGTTGGGCGTGCGGGTGGCCGCGGAGTCGGTGACCCGGCCGGGCGCTCAGGGCTGACCCAGCCGCTCCCTGGCCGCGATGAAGGCGTCGACGGCGCGGTCGACGTCCTCCGTGGAGTGCGCGGCGGACAGCTGCACCCGGATGCGGGCCTTGCCGTGCGGCACCACCGGGTAGGAGAAGCCGATCACGTAGATCCCCTGGTCCAGCAGCAGATCCGCCATCCGCGAGGCGAGCGCGGCGTCGCCGATCATCACCGGGATGATCGGGTGCTCGCCGGGGAGCAGGTCGAAGCCGGCCTCGGTCATCCTGGTACGGAACAGATCAGTGTTCGCGCGCAGCCGGGCGAGCAGGTCGCCGGAGGACTCCAGCAGCTCCAGCCCGGCGATCGCGGCGGCGGTGATGGCCGGCGCGAGCGAGTTGGAGAACAGGTACGGCCGGGAGCGCTGGCGCAGCAGCTCGATGATCTCCGCGCGGCCCGAGGTGTAGCCGCCGCTTGCCCCGCCGAGCGCCTTGCCCATCGTGCCGGTGAGGATGTCCACCCGGTCCATCACGCCGAACCGCTCCGGGGTGCCGCGTCCCTTGTCCCCGATGAACCCGACGGCGTGCGAGTCGTCCACCATCACCAGCGCGTCGTGCCGCTCGGCCAGCTCGCAGATCTCGTCCAGCGGGGCGAAGTAGCCGTCCATGGAGAACACGCCGTCGGTGGCGATCAGCCGGTACCGTGCGTCGGCCGCCTCCTTGAGCTTGGCCTCCAGGTCGGCCATGTCCCGGTTGCGGTAGCGGAACCGGCGCGCCTTGCACAGCCGGATCCCGTCGATGATCGAGGCGTGGTTGAGCTCGTCGGAGATCACCGCGTCCGCCTCGCCGAGCAGCGTCTCGAACAGCCCGCCGTTGGCGTCGAAGCAGGAGCTGTACAGGATCGTGTCGTCGGTGCCGAGAAACTCCGACAGCTTCGCCTCGAGCGCCTTGTGCGGTTCCTGCGTGCCGCAGATGAACCGCACCGACGCCATGCCGAAACCCCAGCGGTCCAACCCATCCTTGGCCGCCGCGACCAGCGCGGGGTGGTCGGCCAGCCCGAGATAGTTGTTGGCGCAGAAGTTCAGCACCTTCGGCCCGTCCCCGACCCGGACCTCCGCGCTCTGCGGAGTGCCGATCACCCGCTCCGCCTTGTACAGCCCGGCATCGCGGATCTCGTCCAAGGTCTTGCGGATGTCTTCCCGCATCGCGCCGAACATCAGGCCTCCGTCCAGTCCAGAATTACTTTCCCGCACCGTCCACTTCGGGCAGTGGCGAACGCCTTGACGTACTGGGTGTACGCGTACCGGTGGGTGATCACCGGGGTCAGGTCGAGCCCGCCCTGCAGCAGCACGGACATCGCGTACCAGGTCTCGAACATCTCCCGGCCGTAGATGCCCTTGACGGTGAGCATCTTGAGCACGACCACGCTCCAGTCGATCGCGATCTCCTCGGCGGGCAGGCCGAGCATGGCGATCCGGCCGCCGTGCGTCATGTTCGCGATCATCTCGCGCAGCGCGGACGGCTGGCCGGACATCTCCATGCCGACGTCGAAGCCCTCGCTCATGGCCAGCTCGGCGTAGATGTCGCCGATCGCCCGCTCGCTGACGTCCAGCGCCCGGTCCACGCCGATCTTGCGGGCCAGCTCCAGCCGCGGCTCGCTGACGTCGGTGATCACCACGTGCCGGGCGCCGGCGTGCTTGGCCACCGCGGCGGCCATCAGCCCGATCGGCCCGGCGCCGGTGATCAGCACGTCCTCGCCGAACACCGGGAACGCCAGCGCGGTGTGCACGGCGTTGCCGAACGGGTCGAAGATCGCCGCCACGTCCAGGTCGACCCGGTAGTCGTGCACCCACACGTTCTGCTCCGGCAGCATCGCGTACTCGGCGAACGCGCCGTCGACGTGCACGCCGAACCCCCGCGTGTTCGCGCACAGGTGCCGCCGGCCGGCCTTGCAGTTGCGGCACGTCCCGCAGATCAGGTGCCCCTCACCGCTGGCGAGGTCGCCAACCGACACCTTGGTCACCGCCGGGCCGACCTCGACGACCTCGCCGACGAACTCGTGCCCGATCACCCGCGGGGGTCGGATGGTCCTGGCCGCCCAGTCGTCCCAGGAGTCGATGTGCAGATCCGTGCCGCAGATCCCGGTCCGCAGTACCCGCATGACCACGTCGTCGGGCCCGGGGGTCGGATCGGGCACGTCGGTCAACTCCAGCCCGGGGCCCTGGGCGACCTTGACCAGAGCCTTCATGCCATCACCTTCTAGTCCCGATCCCAGCTGACCTTCCAGGGAAAGCGAATCACCAGCGCGCCGATGCGAACGTAGGTGGGGCGCCGGACCTTCAGCGAGCCGGCCCTGATCAACCCGGACAGGACGAAGTGCGGCCGCCCGACCCGGCCGTCGCCGACCCTGTCCTTGACGCTGCCGGCGTGCACCTCGACCTCGCCGCTGGACACCGACGCGCCGTCCGGCACGATGATCTCCACCGACCCGCCGGCCACGTCCAGCTCGACGGCGACCTCGGCGTGATCGATGCGGGCCTCGGTGAAGTCCAGCTCCACCGAGCCCATCCGGTTGCGCACCAGCAGCGTGCTCGGCACGTCCCAGCGGCCGACGCGCTTGAGCGCCGACATCGTGGCGCGCAGCTCGACCGGCTGCTGATGCCGCGGCGAGGTGGCCTGCTGGTGCACCATGCCCGGCAGATCCACCAGCACCGCGTTGAGCTCGGCCCTGGTCTTGGCGGCCAGCGCGGTATCCGTGCGCGTGGTGAACTCGTCCAGCGTGATCAGACCCTGCCCGATCGCCTTCTGCAGCAAGCCGACGACATGCTCGCGCTCGGCGTCCGACACCCGCAGGTCGCGCGGGTCGACCGGGCCGGGGAGCGGTGCCGTCGACCCCGGTGTCTCGTTCACACCCCCCACCGTATTCCTCTCCACTCGATCAGGAGTCCAAACCGTGCTCGATCGCGTAGCGGGCCAGCTCGACCCGGTTGTGCAGCTGCAGCTTGCGCAGCGTGGACTGGACGTGGTTCTCCACCGTGCGGTGGGAAAGGACCAGCCGGTCGGCGATCTGCCGGGCGGTGAGCCCCTTGGCCACCAGCCGGAGCACGTCGGTCTCCCGCTCGGTCAGCCGCGGGCCGGCGTCCTCCGGCTCGGCCGCCATCCGCCGGTACTCGCCGAGCACGAGGCCGGCAAGGCCCGCGGTGAACACCGCGTCCCCGGCGGCCGTGCGGGTCACCGCCTCGACCAGCTCCTCCGCCGACGCCGACTTGATCAGGTAGCCGGACGCCCCCGCCTTGACGGCCTCGAGCACGTCGGCGTGCTCCCCGCTGGCCGACAGCACCAGCACCGTGGTGCCGGCCAGCTGCGCGGTGATCTGCGCGGTCGCCTCCACCCCGGACGCGCTGCCCAGGTTGAGGTCCATCAGCACCACGTCCGGCCGGACGGCCTTGGCGATCCGCACGGCCGACGCCGCGTCACCCGCCGTCGCACGCACGTCGAAGCCGCGCTCGGCGAGGTCGCGCGCCACCCCGTCGCGCCACATCGGGTGGTCGTCCACCACCATCACGGAGATCTTGCTCATCGGGGCACCCGCACCTCCCACTCCGTCCCCGCGCCCGGAGCCGTGTCCAGGGTGACGGTTCCGCCGAGATCGCGCACCCGGCCCTTGATGGACCGCGCGATGCCCAGCCGGCCCTCGGCCTCGGCCGCCTCGATCCGCCCGGCCGGGATGCCGGCGCCGTTGTCGCGCACGCTGACCACGACCTCGCTGCCGAGGTCCTCGACCAGCACCCAGGCCTTCGCGTGCGGGCCGGCGTGCCGCTCCACGTTGGCCAGCGCCTCACTCACCAGCGACTCCAGCTCGGCGACGCAGGCCGCGGGCAGCCACACCGGCGTGGCCGGCACCGACACCTGAATCCGGCCGTTGGCAAGGACCTGCAGCCGCGGCGACAGGTCCACCGAACCGTCCTCAGTGGACTCCGGTGGTCCGGTGGCGACCAGCGAGCGCAGCGCCACCTCCTGCTCCCCGGCGAGTGCGGCCAGCTCCGCCGCCTCGCCGCCCAGCTCCGCCCCGCGTTTGCGCACCCTGGCCAGAACCTGCAGCACGCTGTCGTGGATCGAGCGGGCCAGCCGCTCCCGCTCGGCGTTGGCCGCCTCCGCCCGCAGCGCCCGTGCCAGGCGCTCGGCCGCGCGCCGCGAGGTGCTGGCCGCCATGCCGAGCACGAGGCCGGCCGCGATCAGCAGCACCGCGTCCCTGGTCAGGTCGGTGTCGACGTAGCCGCGCACGGCGTAGTTGACCGCCGCGACCACCGCGCCGAAGATCGCCCCGACCACCGGCCCGCCGCGCACCGCCCCCACGGCCACCGCGCCGGTCACCCAGATCGTCGGGAGCAGCGGCACGGCAAGGACGGTGAGCTGCTCGTGCGTGAGGACCAGCCGGGAGGTGGTCATGATCACGCAGGACACCACGAGATCCAGCACGGTGAACCACTGCCAGCGCGCCGACTCCCGCAGGTACACCACCGAGGTGATCGCGGTCCACGCGGTCATCACGCCGACCATCACCGCGCCGAGCACGGGCCGGAAGTACTCGTGGTAGTGGTCGACCACGACGCCCGCGGCGAACATCAGCGTCAGGATCCGCAGCACCACCGCGCCCCACCACAGTGGGGTGGTCGGATCCTGCGGCGGCGCCGGCCGATCGGTCACGGTCGCTCGGCGGGCCCGCCGGTCTCGGCGTCGCCGGTGCGTTCCCCGACGACCGCCGCCTCGTCGGACTCGACCAGCGGATCGACGTGCTCCGGCTCGGCCACCTCTTCGTGCAGCAGCGATCTGATCCCGGCGTTGAGCACCGCCAGCAGCGGCACGGCCATCAGCGCGCCGGCGATGCCGGAGGCGACCAGCCCGGCGGCGATGGCCAGCACCACGGCCAGCGGGTGCAGCTTGACCGCCCGGCCGAGCAGCCACGGCTGCAGCACGTGGCCCTCGAGCTGCATCACCGCGATCACGACGGCCAGCACGATCAGGGCGGCGATGAAACCGTTGGCCACCAGCGCGACCAGCACGGCGACCGTGCCGGCCACCACCGCGCCGATGATCGGGATGAACGCGCCGAGGAACACCAGCGCGGACAGCGGGATGACCAGCGGCACCCCGACGATCCACAGCCCGATGCCGATGCCGACCGCGTCCACCAGCGCCACCGCCGCGGTCGCCCGGACGAAGCTCACCAGCGCGGCGAAGCCCCGGCGGCCGGCGACGTCGACCCGGTCGCGCACCCGCTCCGGCACGCCGCGCACCAGGAAGCGCCAGATCGCCCGGCCGTCGTACAGGAAGAAGATCAGGATGAACAGGGTGAGCACCAGGCCGGTGAGCACCTCGCCGATGGTCGTCGCGGTGGTGATCGCGCCGGAGGTGATCGCGGACTGGTTCTCCTTGATCGTGTCGACGGCGTTGTTGACCACGTTGGTGATCTGCTCGGCCTCCAGATGCATCGGCCCGTTGATCAACCAGTTCCGGATCTGGTCGAGGCTGTCGGCGACCTGCGCCTGCAGATCGGGCAGGCCGTCGATGAACTGGATGATCACGAAGGTGAGCAGGCCGCCGACCACGGCAAGGCCGCCGATCATGACGAGGGCCGTCGCCGCCGCGCGCGGCACCCGCCACTTCACCAGCCGGTCCACCCCGGGCGCCATCAGCGCGGCGAGCAGCAGCGCGATCGCCACCGGGATCACGATCTGGAAGAAGTAGCCGGCCAGCCAGATGATCACGTAAAGGCCGGCGATCACGAGCAGGAAGCGCCACGACAGCGCCGCGGCCACCCGCAGCCCCCGCGGCACCAGGGGGGTCACGTCGGCGCCGGCCGCGGGCTCTCGGTGCTTGAGGCCGGCGACCCGGCCCTTCAACGTTCTGGTCATCGGACGCCACGGTATCGGTCGAAGCCCCCGTGCGGGTGAGCAGATTCTGGTCTGATACCCGCGTGGACGAGTTCGTGCCCGTCGCGGAGCTGACCGAGACCGAGCGGGCGGTCCGCGCGGCGTTCGGCGCCGGGGAGCGGTGCAACCTCGCCACGCGGTCCGACCGGAAGGTCCGCGCGGCGGTGCTCAGCGGGCTGCTGGCCGGTGCGTACCCGGTCGGCGGCGGGCTCGGGCCGGCGCTGCGGCTGGACCACGCGATGATCACCGGCCGGCTGGACCTGGAGGGCCGCACGGTCGACCCGGTCGTGAGCCTGCGGTGGTGCACGTTCGACCAGACGCCCCGGCTGACGATGGCCCGGCTGGTCGGGCTGAGCCTGCGCGGCTGCCACGTCCCCGGGCTGCGCGCAAGGAACCTGCGGGTGGCCAGCGATCTGGTGCTGGAGCCCGGGTTCACCAGCACCGGCACGGTCGACCTGACCGACGGCACGGTCGAGGGCACGCTGCGGCTGTCCGGCGCGGTGCTGCGCCGGCCGGGCGGCGAGGCGCTGCTCGCGGCCCGGCTGCGGGTGTCCGGGTCGATCACCGCGGTGGCCCTGCGCGCCGAGGGCGAGGTGCGGCTGCGCGGCGCCAACGTCGGCGGCAGCATCTATCTCAGCGGGGCGGAGCTGCGCCACCCGGACGGGCATGCGCTGGAGTCGGCCGGGCTGGTCGTCGCGGGCAACCTGATGTGCGACGCGCGCGGCGGCCGGTTCCACGCGGCCGGGCGGGTGGTGCTGTCCGGCGCCCGGATCGGGGGCGACGCGGTGCTGTCCGGCGCCCGGCTGGACTCGCCGGTTCCGACGGCCAGGTGCTGGTCCTGCCGCACGGCTCGATGGACGACTCGTTCGTGCTCGACGCCGCGCGGCTGCGGGTGGACGGTGACGTGAAGCTCGACGACGGCTTCGTCGCGGCCGGCGGGGTGGGGCTGCGCAGCGCCCGGATCGGCGGGCACCTGCTGCTGTCCGGCGCGACGATCGGGCGGCGCGAGGCGGTCGCCGGGCTGTCGGCCGCGTTCGCCGCCGGGCGCGCGGTGGAGCGGGTGCCGGTGGCGCTGCTGGCCGACGGGGTGGAGATCGGCGGCGACGTCGAGGCCAGGGGCGCGCGGGCCGGCCGGATCGAGCGCGACGGCGATCCCCGGACGGCGTTCCGGGCGTACGGCCAGGTGCGGCTGGTGGACGCGCAGGTGCAGGGCAGCGCCAGCCTGTCCATGAGCCGGCTGCACGGCCCGGCCATCGACGCGCTGTTCGCCGACCGCCTACGGGTGGGCGGCACGCTGTTCCTGCGCCGGGTGCTGGTCAGCGGCTCCATCCGGCTGCAGAACGCCCATCTGGGCTCCAGTTTGGACTGCTCCGGCGCGCGGTTGAGCAAGCCGCGGCTGCGTCCGAACGGGTCGGTCAAGCCGTCGCTGGACGCCAGGGTCGCCACGATCGGCAAGGACCTGTTGTGCGGCGGCGGTTTCCTGGCCGTCGGCGGGGTTCGGGTGCGGCTGGCCGAGGTGGGCAAGCTGGCCACCTTCCACGGCGCGCGGTTGGGCGGTCCCACCCGGCCGGGGCATCCGGCGACCGCGGTCGCGCTGTCCGCGTACGGGCTGTCCGCCCAGGAGCTCGTGCTCTCGGTCCCGCCGGGCCGGCCCCCGCGCGGCCGGGTGGTGCTCGCCCGCGCAAGGGCGGTGACGGTGCTCGACGGGCCAGGGCTGTGGGCCGCGTCGGGCGGGGTGGACGTCGAGGACTTCGGCTACCAGTCGATCACCGCCGATCCCGAGGTCGGCGTGGCGACCCGGTTGCGCTGGCTGCGTGCCGTGCAACCGAACTTCGCACCGGGCCCTACGAGCAGCTCGCGGCGATGTACCGGGGCGGGGGCGACGAGGAGCGCGCCCGGCACGTGCAACTGGAGCGGCAGCGCCGCCGGTATGCCGAGCTGCACCCGCTCGGCCGGATCTGGGGCGCCCTGCAGGAGTGGACGGTCGGCTACGGCTACCGGCCGTGGCGCGCGATCGCCTGGCTCGCGGCGTTCTGGCTGTTCGGCACGCTGTGGTTCGCCGGGCACCGGCTCGCGCCGCTCGACCCGGGGACGCAGCCGGTGTGGAACCCGGCCCTGCTGGCGACGGATCTGGTGCTGCCGATCGTGGATCTGGGGCAGGACAAGGAATGGCAGCTGGCCGGGTCGTCGCAGTGGATCGCCGCGGCGCTCATCGCGGCCGGCTGGATCCTCGCCACGACGGCCGCCGCGGGCGCGACCCGGGTGCTGAAACGGAATTGAGCCGGGGGCCAGGGTCGACTACGGGTTGTTACCTGAGGAACACTCTGTGCTCGTCACACGATCAGGGAGTCTGTGCGTGTCGGACGTGCGCCGCGGGCGTCGGGAGTGCAAGCCTCACCGCTGCACGGCTCTGCCGAGCGACCGATCCCCGACGCGACAGGTATGTCTACTGTGGACGAAGCGACCACCGACACCGCCGCCATGGTGCGGCGCGTGCTGCGGCGGACGCTGATCGTCCTCGGTGGAACCGTTGCGGGGACGGCGATCGCGTGGGCCATCTCGGCCGCGTCGGCGTCCGCCGAGACGCCGTGCGAGGCGGCCCTGATCACCGACCTGCCCGGTCTGGAACGACTTGCCGAGACCGGGCCGGTCGTCGAGCCACTGTCCGATGTGGTGTGTGCGGTCGACCGGATCGCGCCGCTGCCCTCGGTCGGCGACCTGGGTGACGGCGCCAAGCAGGCCACGGACGACGTCGGTCGCCGTCTCGCCGGCCGGTTCGGTTGGGCCCCAGAGGTTCCCATCGATCTCGGCGAGCTCGGCTGGAGCGACCGCCAGGGCGCGTTGCCCACACCCGGCGGCGGCGCGCACGAGCCTCCATCCCTCGTGCCGCCCGTCGGCGAGCTTTCCGCCGCCGCTCCGGCCGAGATCAGCACACCGTTCCATTCGGACATTCACGCGGCGGGCAGCGCGACCGAGCGCGCTCTTGCCGACGGGATGAGCCGCCGCGGCTCGCCCCAGCCAGCGCCGTTCACCCCGCTCCTGCCGGTCCCGCCGGCCCCGGCATCCGTGCCGGCGCCCGGCCCGGCCGGCCACTCCGGCGGTGGCGCGGACGCTCCCGCCGCCGCCTTCTCCCTCACCGCCGGACGGCACGCTCTGGCCCGTGGCCGGGCGCTGCCCGCCGGTGACGCGCGCCGGGCCGGCGAGCCGGGCGACGCGCCGGGCACCACGCCCGACTGACCCACACCGGCGCGGCCGGTCGCGATCCCGTGGCTCGCACCGGCCCCCGCGCGCCGAATTCCGCCACCCCAAGGACTCGGGTGGTCGACTGCCCCGACGCTGTCCCAACGCGTCCGGCCACCCGACTAAACCCCCGCAAGGGAAAATCGGAAGGAGAACCTTCGAAATGCAAACCTGGGCGAAGCGCGGACTCCAGACCGCGCTGGTCACGGGTGGTCTGCTGATGCTGGGTACCGGCATCGCATCTGCCGACGAGGATGTGAACCCCGACCGGCCGGCGTCGCCGCTGGACGGGTCGCTGAACATCCCGGTCAACATCGACAACAACGTGGTCGGCACGCCGTTCGGGCCGATGGAGCTGCCGAGCGTGACGCACGGCGTCGACGTCAGCCTGTCCGACCTCGGCAACGTGCCGGGCGTCGTGTCCGAGGCGCTCGAACCGGTCCTCGGCTCCGGCGGCTGCACGACCGAGTGCGCGCCGGCCGAGGCCACCAGGGCGACCGAGGCCGACGCGTTCCGCGGCAACCGCGTCAACGGCGACCTGGTCGTGCCGTTCGACGTCTCGGGCAACGCGATCGGCGTGCTCGGCGACGCGGCGGTGGAGAACACCTCGAGCCAGACCGTCGACCGGGACCGTCCCGTGGTCACCCACGGCCACGATCTGCTGGCCGGCAACGTGGTCGACCTCGACTACGCGCTCCCGGTGCAGATCACCGGCAACGCGGTCAGCGGTATCGGCAACGCCGCCGCGAAGAGCTCGTCGACGCAGGAGGCCTCGGCCACCGGTGACCTCGACAGCGACGGCTCGTTCGGCACCCTCGCCGGCAACGTGCTTGCCGGCCAGGGCGCCACCCCGGTGCAGGTCACCGGCAACGCCGTGTCCGGCATCGGCACCGCGGAAGCGGAGTCCGACGCCAGCACCGAGGGCGCCGCGGGCGGCACGATCCGGGCCAGCGGGCAGAACGGCTTCGGCAGCGGCAACGTCGGCGGGGTGCCGCTCGGGTTCCCGCTCGAGGTCAACGGCAACGCCGTCGGCGGGGCCGCCAGCACCGGGTCCGAGTCCGACCACACCGCGAAGGCCACGGCCGGGCGGGAGGAGCTGGGCCGCTACGACCGGCCGACCTACATCCAGACCAACGGTGACCCGGCCGCGGTGGCCGGCAACGTGGTGGAGCCGGCGCTGTCCGGACCCGCCTCGGTCGAGTGCAACGCCGGTTCGGTGCTTGCCATCTCGGACGCCTCGTGCACCAGCGACAGCCCGACGGCCGCCGGCGGCACGGTCCAGACGACCGGCTCGGAGTCGCTCGCGGCCGGCAACGTCGTGGCCCCGTCCGCCGCGCTGCCCACCGAGGGCTTCGCGAACGCCGTCACCGGCGGCGGCGAGGCCACCGCCAACGAGGACAACACCGTGTCCTCGGACGCCGGCGGGTCGACCTTCACGTACGGCAACGACAGCGTGGCGTCCGGCACGGTCATCGCGCCGACGGCGAGCGGGCCGGTCGACATCTTCACCAACGCGGGGGCCGGGGCCGGCACCGCGGACGCGACCGCGGAGAACCGGTCCACCACGACCGCGGGTGGTGAGTCCGGCACCTCTGGCCCGAACTCGCTCGGCGGCGGCAACATCGGCAGCGTGCCGGTCGCGCTGCCGACCGAGGGCTTCGGCAACACCGCCGGCGGTCTGGGCGAGGCCACCTCGAGCGTCACCGAGACCAAGGTCTCCACGTCCGGCGGCACCGTCAACACCGACGACGCCGGCGGCTTCCTCGCGGCCAACGAGCTGCAGGGCGCGCTGTCCGGCCCGGCGCAGGTCGGCGGCAACGGCGCCGGCGTGGTCGGCAACACCACCTCGTCGGCCGACGCCGACAACACGGTGACCGCCGGTGGCGACAACATCGCCACGGGCACCGCCGGCACCCTCGCCGGCAACATCGGCCAGGCCGCGGTCGCGCTGCCCGCCCAGCTGTACGGCAGCAACGCCACCGCGGGCGGCATCGGAACGGCCGACGCCGTGGTCGACACCGCGTCGACGGCCGGCGGTCACGCGCAGACCGACGGTGCGGGCGGGCTCGGCACGGGAAACGTGGCGACCGTCCCGGCCGGCTCCGCGCTGCAGGGCTTCGGCGACTCGGCGGCCGCGGTCGGGCAGAGCACCGCGACCGGCGACAGCACGACGAGCAGCACCGCCGGCGGCGACACCAAGACCAACGGCACGGCCGGCACGGTCGCCGGCAACGTGGTCGGCGGCCACCTGCTGCCGGTGGCGCAGGGCTTCGGCGCCGCGGCCGCCGGTGTCGGCGGGTTGAACGAGGCCACCGGCGTCAACACCACCGACGCCATGTCCGGCGGTGACATCGCCACCACCGGCGACCGCGGGACGATCTCCGGCAACCTGGTGGACCTGCCGCTGGCCGCCGTCGCGCAGCCGTTCGGTGACGCCGCCTCCGCGGTCGGCAGCGACGCCACCGCCACCGGCGACAACACGACCACCGGCGTCGCCGGCGGCACCTCGACCACCAGCGGCGTCGGCGGGTTCCTGTCCGGTTTGGACGGAACGGTTCCGCTTGGCGCCAACGTTCCGGTCTACGACGTCCCGGTCGAGGTGCTTGCCAACGCCCTCACCGCGGCGACGCAGGTCAGCCAGCTGCAGGTGGGTGAGGCCGAGCCGGCCGTTAACCTGGCCATCACCGGCGACTCGGTTCCGGCGCTCGGCATCACCGACATGCCGAGGCTGCCGGAGGTTCCGGCCGCCGGCGAGCCGACGGCGCTGCCCGCGGCGCCCGACCTGTCGCTGCTGCCGGAGCTGACCGACCTGTCGGAGGTGTCGGAGCTGTCCGGGATGCCGCAACCCGGGGCCCGCTCCGGGCTGCCGGTGCCCGGCCTCGGCCCGATCTCGGGGCTGTTCGGCGGGCTGCTCGGCGGCGTCGGTGGCGGCATGCCGGCCGGTGACCTGACCGGCGGCCTGCCCGGTGGCGGCGTGCCGGGGCTGGACATGCTCGGCGGGCTGACCGGTCTGCTCGGTGGCGCGTCCGGCGGGGCGCCGGGTCTGCCCCAGCTGCCCGGCGCCGCGGCCCCGCAGCCGAAGATCGGCGCCCCGGCGCTGCCGGGCTCCGGGCTGCGTGACCTGCCCGAGCTGCCCGGCCTTGCCGACCTTGCCGACCTGGACGGGCTCGCCGGGCTGGAGTCGGTCGGCGAGCTGGTCGACGCGCTGGTCGACGGCGACCTCGGCGAGCTGCCCACGCTGTCCGAGGTGGGCGACGTGTCCGAGCTGCCCGGCGCGCCCGACGTGTCGGACCTGCCGGGGCTGGGCAACCTGCCCGGCGTGCCGGGGATTCCGGCCGTGCCGGGACTGCCGAACCTGACCGAGGTTCCGGTGGCGCAGCTGCCGACGGTCGACCGGCTGCCGCTGCACACTCCCGCTCTGTCCGGTTTGGACACCTCGACGGTGCTGAACCCGGAGAGCGCCACGCTGGCGGACACCCGGTCGAAGCTGGCCTTGCTGTTCGCCCAGCACTAACACCGGTTGACGAACGGGCCCGGGAGCAGCGCCGCTCCCGGGCCCGTTGTCATGTCCGCGGTCCCGACCCGGCCAGGTTGGCGGCCATCCGCTCGAGCACCGCGACCACGGTGCCGTACTCCTCGGCGGTGACGCCCGACATCACCCGGCGCCGGTCGGCCGCCACCCGCCGGCTCAGTGCGGCATGGGCGGCCGTGCCCTCGGCGGTGAGCGTCACGAGCCCGTCGGTGTCGCGCATCCAGCCGCGGCCGGACAGCTCCGCGACGACCGGCGCGGTGGTCGGTTCGGAGCCCGACCGGAACGGCGCCAGCGCGTCGTCCACATCGGACTGCGTGGCCGGCCCGTCGGCAAGCGTGTTGAGCACCTGCCAGTGCCGGCGGGTCAGCCGCTCCTCGGACAGCAGCCGCTCGAAGCTCTCCTCGAGCAGCCGGTCGACCTCCTTGAGCCAGTAGCCGATGGGCCGGTGCGACATCGCTCCTCCTCAATACATGCTAAAATACAACTAATTGTAAGATAGCATGTATGGACGAGGACGTGGCGGCGATCGAACGGGCCATGGTCGAGATCCGGCGGCTGCAGCAGCGGCGGACCCTGGCCAGGGTGAGCCGGCGGCGCTCCGGCGCCCGGGTCGACCCGACCCTGATCGCGGTCGCCGACGCGGTCGAGCAGCACGGCGACGAGCCGTGCACGGTGTCCTCGATCGCGGCCGCGCTCGGCGTCGACCAGCCGCGCGCCAGCCGGCTGGTGGCCCGCGCGGTCGACGACGGCCTGGTGGCCAGGACCGCGGACCAGGCAGACGGCCGGCGCGTGCTGCTCACCCTGACCCGCGCCGGCGCCGAGCAGCTGGCCAGGGTCCACCGCTTCCGCCGGGCGCTGTTCGCCGAGGCCATGGCCGACTGGTCGCCGCGCCAGGTGGCCACCTTCGCCCGCCTGCTGACCCGGTTCGTCGACTCCTACGCCCGGCTCACCGACTGAAGGCCGCGCCGCAGGAAGTCGCGCTCGGACACGTTGTCCGTGCGGGCGATGGCCGCCTCGTATGCCTGCGCCGCCTCGGCGTCGCGGCCGAGGCGGCGCAGCAGGTCGGCCCGGACGGCGTGGAACAGGTGGTAGCGGTCGAGCTCGAGCCCGTCGACGAGCGCGAGTGCCGCGGCCGGCCCGTCCACCTCGGCCACCGCGACCGCCCGGTGCAGCGCCACGACCGGGCTCGGGGTCAGCGCCAGGAGTTGGTCGTACAGCTGGAGAATCTGCCGCCAGTCGGTGTCGGCCGCGGTGGCCGCGGCGCTGTGCACGGCGTTGATCGCCGCCTGGATCTGGTACGGCCCCGGCTGGTTGCGCCGCAGGCACTGCCGCACGATGGCCTGCCCCTCCGCGATGAGCGCGCGGTTCCAGTGGCCGCGGTCCTGCTCGGCCAGCCGCACCAGGTCCCCGTCGGGGGTGGCGCGGGCGGCCCGCCGGGACTCGGTCAGCAGCATGAGCGCGAGCAGCCCCATGACCTCCGGCTCGTCGGGCATCAGCTCGGCGAGCAGCCGGCCGAGGCGGATCGCCTCCGCGCACAGGTCCGCGCGCACCAGCGCCGCACCGGAGCTCGCCGTGTACCCCTCGTTGAAGATCAGGTAGACGACAGCGAGCACGGCCCGCAGCCGCTGCGGCAGGTCGGCGTCCTTCGGTATCCGGTACGGGATCCGCGCGTCACGGATCTTGCCCTTGGCCCGGACGAGCCGCTGCGCCATGGTCGGCTCGGGCACCAGGAACGCGCGGGCGATCTCCGGGGTGGTGAGCCCGCCGAGCAGCCGCAGCGTCAGCGCGACCTGGGCCGGGACGGCAAGGGCCGGGTGGCAGCAGGTGAAGATCAGGCGGAGCCGGTCGTCGCGCACCGGGCCCTCCTCTACCGGTTCGTCCCGCGCGTGCAGCAGCGCGGCCTGCGCGTGCCGGTCGTCCCGGGACGCCTCCCGCCGCAGCCGGTCGATGGCCCGGTTGCGCGCCGTCGTGATGATCCATCCCGCCGGGCTCGCCGGCATCCCGTCGGCCGGCCACCGCTGCACCGCGACGGCGAAGGCGTCCTGGACCGCCTCCTCGGCGAGATCGATGTCGCCGAAGGCACGGACCAGGGACGCCACCGCGCGCCCGTACTCCTCGCGGAACACCCGCTCGATGTCGGGCATGGCTATTCGTCGGCGAACGGCCGCACCTCGATCGGCAGGCCGAGCACCCGCGCCAGCTTCGCGCCCCACTCCAGCGCGGAGTCCAAATCGGACGCCTTGACCACGGTGAACCCGCCGATGTGCTCCTTGCCCTCCGCGAACGGCCCGTCGGTCATGAGCACGTCCCCGTCCTTGACCCGGATCACCGTGGCCGTGCTCGGCGGATGCAGCCCCGCCGCGAACACCCACGCGCCGGCCGCCATCATCTCCTGGTTGAGCGCGTCGAGCTCGCGCATCACCGGCTCGAGCACTTCCGGCGGCGGCGGATCCCCGTCGGGCATGTAGATGCTGAGCAGGTACTGCTTCATCGTTGGCTCCTCCTCGGGCGCGGACGTTACTCCGGTCAGGCGGGCACGTAGCCCAGGATCTGGCTGCCGAGGCTGCTCGTCCTGGCCTCGACGAGCTTCAGCCGCCGCGGCTGGCCCGCGTCGCCGAACAGCCGCTTCCCGCTGCCCAGGACGATCGGGTGCACGAACAGCCGGTACTCGTCGACCAGGTCGTGCTCCATCAGCGTCCGCACCAGCTGACCGCTGCCAAGCACCACGATGTTGCCGCCGTCGCGCAGCTTCAGCTCCCCCACCGCCGCGGCCAGGTCGCCGGTCAGCAGCGTCGAGTTCGCCCACTCCACGCTGGACAACGTCCTCGACACCACGTACTTGGGCGTGCTGTTCAGATGCGCCGCCATCGGGTCGTCGTCCGGCACCGTCGGCCAGTACCGCGCCATTCCCTGATAGGTCTTCCGCCCGAACAGGTACGCATCCGTCCCCGCCATCCCCTCGGCCGCCGCCGCGCCCAGCGTGTCGTCGAAGTACTCCGCCCCCCAGCCGCCGTGCTCGTAGAACCCGTCCGGATCCTCGTGCGGATCCCCCAACGACTGCATCACGCCGTCGACCGACAGAAACTCGACCACAACCAGCTTCCGCATGGCTCGCTCCTGGGATGTCCCGGCCGGCGCCCTCCCGGCCTCTCACCTCCTACACGAACGCCCCCACGCCACATCGACACCCGGCGGAAGATTTTCGAGGTTCGCCTCAGCCCTGGGCCAGGTCGGCAAACCTGCTGTAGTGCAGCTGGTGCGCCACGGTCACCGTCGCCGTGGGCCCGGCCCGGTGCTTGGCCAGGATCAGGTCCGCCTCCCCCGCCCGCGGATCGTCCCGCTCCCACGCGTCCGGCCGGTGAATCAGGATGACCATGTCCGCGTCCTGCTCGAGGCTTCCGGACTCGCGGAGGTCGGCCAGCATGGGGCGTTTGTCGGTGCGTTGTTCGGGACCGCGGTTGAGCTGGCTGATCGCGACGACGGGGACCTCGAGCTCCTTGGCGAGGAGCTTGAGCTGGCGGGAGAACTCGGAGACCTCCTGCTGGCGGGACTCGACGCGCTTGCCGGAGGTCATCAGCTGCATGTAGTCGACGACGATCAGCTTGAGGTCGTGACGCTGCTTGAGCCGGCGGGCCTTGGCCCGGATCTCCATCATGGTCATGTTCGGCGAGTCGTCGATGAACAGCGGCGCCTCGCTGATCTCGCTCATCCGGCGCGCCAGCCTGGTCCAGTCGTCGTCGCTCATCCGGCCACCGCGCATGTCCTGCAGCCGGATCCGCGCCTCGGCCGACAGCATGCGCATGACGATCTCGGTCCGGCTCATCTCCAGCGAGAAGATCACGCTGGTCATCCCGTGCCGCACCGAGCACGACCGGGAGAGGTCGAGACCCAGGGTCGACTTCCCGATGCCGGGGCGGGCCGCGATGATGATCATTTGGCCGGGGTGCAGGCCGTTGGTGACCTCGTCGAGGTCGACGAAGCCGGTGGGGACGCCGAGAGCCGAGCCGCCGCGGGAGGCGATGGCGTCGATCTCGTCCATGGTGGGTTGGAGGAGCTCTTCGAGGGCCACGTAGTCCTCGGACAGCCGGCGCTCGGTGACCTCGTAGATGGACGCCTGGGCGCGGTCGACCACCTCGTTGACGTCGCCGCCGTCGGCGCCCGCGTAGCCGAGCTGGACGATCCGGGTGCCGGCCTCGACAAGGCGGCGCAGGATGGCCTTCTCGGCGACGATCTGCGCGTAGTAGCCGGCGTTGGCGGCGGTGGGGACGGTGGCGATCAGCGTGTGCAGGTACGGGGCCCCGCCGACGCGGCGCAGCTCCCCGCGCCGCTCCAGCTCGGCGGCCACCATGACGGCGTCGGCCGGCTCGCCCCGGCCGTAGAGATCGAGGATGCAGTCGAAGACGAGCTGATGGGCGGGACGGTAGAAGTCGGCCGAGCGGAGCACCTCGACCACGTCGGCGATGGCGTCCTTGGACAGCATCATGCCGCCGAGCACGCTCTGCTCGGCGGCAAGATCCTGGGGCGGCTGCCGGTCGAGGCTGCTCGGCGGCGCGGTGGACGTCGCCGGCCGGTCGTCGGTCAGCGCCACGGTGCTCTCCTCCGCCAGATCGCACGAGTGTTCGAATATACAAGATACGGAGCCGGCGGCCGGCCGACAACAACCCCGGGGTCGTCGGCGTGTCGGTCCTATTGCGACGGCCGGCGCCCGTCGGGTCGGCGCCGGCCGCGGAGGGACGTTAGAGCCGTCGAACGGTCCATAGCAAATCGCGCTGGGGACGCGCTTGGGGACAGCTTGGGGATGCCTGCCCACAACTGACCACAGGTGGGCCGAAACCTGGGGACAACTTGTGGACAAAAGCCGCCTTGAGGTGAAGACCGGCAGGTCAGAGCATGTGCATAGGTTGTGGACAACTTCGTGGAAATTCACCCCGGCGTGTCGCGAAAAATGCGTCGTCGGCGTGTCGCGGAGTGCTAAGCACACGCGACTGTCCACAGACCGAACCGCCC
>NZ_DASZCQ010000131.1:0-9410 GCF_035942955.1 Actinophytocola sp.
GCGGGGCCGCGGTGCCCGTCCGACCGCCGGCGGCCCAGGTCCGGCCCCTGCGCGACCCCACCCACCGCACCGCCGGCCGCCGTGGCGGCCCGACCACCCCGCCCGGCCGACCACCGGCATTGTCGACGCCACACCCCGGCGGCGGGAGCCGGCGGTGAGGGCGCCGTTCGGCGCGCGGGTCACCACGGCCGTCTCGCTGCGCGGGCCGCTGTGTGTCGGCATCGACCCGCATCCGAGCCTGCTGGAGGCGTGGGGGCTGCCCGTGGACGCCGCCGGGTTGGAGCGGTTCGCGATGACCTGTGTGGAAGCCTTGGCGCCGGAGATCGCGGTGGTCAAGCCGCAGTCGGCGTTCTTCGAGGCGTTCGGGTCGGCCGGGGTGGCCGTGCTGGAGCGGGTGATCGCCGAGTCGCGGGCGGCCGGGGCGCTGGTGCTGGTGGACGCCAAGCGCGGGGACATCGGGTCGACCATGGCCGCGTACGCCAGGGCCTACCTAGGGGAGGGCTCGCCGCTGGCCGGGGACGCGGTGACGCTGTCGCCGTACCTGGGGTTCGGCTCGCTGGAGCCGGCGCTGGAACTGGCCGGGCGCACCGGCCGCGGGGTGTTCGTGCTGGCGTTGACGTCGAACCCGGAGGGCGCCGAGGTGCAGCGGGCCACGGCGGCCGACGGGCGGTCGACGGCCCAGGTCATCGTGGACCAGGCGGCCGCCCGCAACGCCGGGGCCAGCCCGCTCGGCTCGGTCGGGCTGGTGATCGGTGCGACGATCGGCGCGGCCGGGGTGGACCTGTCGAAGTTGCGCGGCACGATCCTGGCGCCCGGCTTCGGTGCTCAGGGCGGCACGGTGGCGGATCTGAGCAGGGTGTTCGGCGACTCGCTGCGGCACGTGCTGCCCAGCACCTCGCGCGATGTCCTGCGGCACGGTCCCGACGTGTCCGCATTGCGGTCGGCGGCGCTAAAAGTACGAGATTCCCTGGCCGTAACCCACTGAACCGATCCGCTTTCCCGTGCGTTCTGCCAGGATAGACCCGACCGACCCACCATATGTGCAGGTCGGAGCCGGACGGTTACAATTTGTGACAATGGACGGGTGGGAACTACGGAACGCACTATCGGGACCCGCGTTGTCCTCACCCGTCTGAGGTCGGTAACGTCGCTGCACCGATCCACAGACACCACCCTCACGGAGGAAATCGTGGCCCTTCCCCAGCTGACCGATGAGCAGCGGGCCGCAGCACTGGAGAAGGCGGCTGCCGCCCGTCGCGCCCGAGCCGAGCTCAAGGAGCGCCTGAAGCGTGGCGGCACCACCCTCAAGGACGTGCTCGCCAAGGCTGACAACGATGAGGTCCTGGGCAAGATGAAGGTCACCGCACTGCTCGAGGCCCTTCCGGGCGTCGGAAAGGTGCGCGCCCAGCAGATCATCGAGCGGCTGGAGATCGCCCCCAGCCGCCGTCTTCGCGGCCTTGGCGACCGCCAGCGCAAGGCGTTGCTCGCCGAGTTCGGCGGCGAGTGAATCACCCGCAGCGGAGGGGTCGGCTGGTCGTTTTTGCCGGCCCCTCCGGCGTCGGTAAGAGCAGCGTGGTTCACGAGCTGCGCAGGCTCTATCCGGATCTGTGGTTCAGCGTTTCGGCGACGACGAGGCAGCGCCGTCCGGGTGAGGTGGACGGCCGCGATTACCACTTCGTCAGCCGGGACGAGTTCGACCGGATGATCGCCGAGGGCGAGCTGCTGGAGTGGGCGGAGATCCACGGCGGCATGCATCGCTCCGGCACCCCGCGCGAGCCGGTGGAGCGGCGGCTCGCGGCGGGCCGGCCCGCGCTCGTCGAGGTGGATCTCAACGGGGCCCGCGCGCTGCGGGCCGCGGTGCCCGAGGCGTTCCTGGTCTTCCTGGCCCCGCCGAGCTGGGAAGACCTGGTGCACCGGCTGACCGGCCGGGGAACCGAGCCGCCCGAGGTGATCGAGCGCCGGCTGCGCACCGCGAGGGAGGAGCTCGCCGCGCGGGACGAGTTCGACGCCGTGGTGGTGAACACCGACGTGCAGAGCGCGGCTAAGGAGTTGCTAACCTTGGTGCTGGGAAATTCCACTGATGAGCTGGAGCGTTGCTAAGTGATCACCCCCACCGAGCTGGGCACCCTGGGTGAGCCGTCCGGTCACAATCTCGAGGGCATCACCAACCCACCGATCGACGACCTGCTGGACAAGGTCAGCTCGAAGTACGCGCTGGTGATCTACGCGGCCAAGCGGGCTCGTCAGATCAACGACTACTACGCGCAACTCGGCGAGGGACTCCTGGAGTACGTCGGCCCGCTGGTCGAGCCGGGTCCCCGCGAGAAGCCGCTGTCCATCGCCCTGCGCGAGATCCACGCCGGCCTGCTCGAGCACACCGAGGGCGAGTGACCCCGGCGGGGCGTCCCACCTGCGAGGGCCCCGGTCTCCGATGGCGGGCCGGAGGTCCGCCCGAGGGACCGGCCTACCCGTTGTTCACCGCCGGCCGGCATCGCGAAGTGACATGAGCCCGAGCGTGGGATCGGGCAATGTTGTCCTCGGCGTCGGCGGAGGGATCGCGGCGTACAAGGCGTGCGAGGTGCTCCGCCAGCTCACCGAGTCCGGCCACCGGGTCCGGGTCGTGCCCACCGCGGCCGCGCTGCGGTTCGTCGGCGCGGCCACGTTCGAGGCCCTGTCCGGCAATCCCGTGCACACCGGGGTCTTCGACGACGTGACCGAGGTCCCGCACGTGCGCGTCGGGCAGTCCGCCGACCTCGTGCTGGTCGCGCCGGCCACCGCCGACCTGCTGGCCAAGGCCGCCAACGGGCTGGCCGACGACCTGCTGACCAACACCCTGCTCACCGCCCGCTGCCCGGTGCTGATGGCGCCCGCCATGCACACCGAGATGTGGGAGCACCCGGCCACCAGGGACAACGTCGCGCTGCTGCGCCGACGCGGAGTGATCGTCACCGAGCCCGCCAGCGGCCGGCTCACCGGCGCGGACACCGGCAAGGGCCGGCTGGCCGACCCCGCCGAGATCGTCGACCTGGCCCGGCTGCTGCTCATCCGGCCCGACGCGCTGCCGCGCGACCTGGAGGGCCGCCGCGTGGTGATCTCCGCCGGCGGCACCCGCGAGCCGCTGGACCCGGTGCGCTACCTGGGCAACCGGTCGTCCGGCAAGCAGGGCTACGCGCTGGCCAGGACGGCCGTGGCGCGCGGCGCGGCGGTGACCCTGGTGTCCGCGCACACCGTGGCGCTGCCCGAGCCGGCCGGCGCCGAGCTCGTCCGGGTGAGCACCGCCGAGGAGCTGCGCGAGGCCGTGCACAAGCGCGCCGCGGACGCCGACGTGATCGTGATGGCCGCGGCCGTCGCCGACTTCCGGCCCACGACCAGGGCCGAGTACAAGATCAAGAAGACCGGCCGGGACCCGGACCCGGTCGCGCTCACCCGCAATCCCGACATCCTGGCCGAGCTGGTCGCCGCCCGAGTACCGGGCCAGATCATCGTCGGGTTCGCCGCCGAGACCGGGGACAGCGGCGCCGATGTGCTCTCCCACGCCCGGGTGAAACACAAGCGCAAGGGCAGCGATCTACTGGTGGTCAATGCCGTCGGCGAGGGTAAGGCCTTCGAGACGGAGGACAACGCCGGCTGGTTGCTGTCCACAGACGGCACCGAACGGCCCATCGCGCTCACCTCAAAGGCGCACATGGCGTCCGAGGTGTGGGACGCGGTGGTGGCGCTGCTCAACGGCGAGTTGCATCGGGAATCGTCCAAGTAGTCTGATCGAGTAGTCCGCGAGATAGGTGGGGTGTGTCGTCGTGAGTCAGGGCAGTCAGGGCAGTCGCCGTCTGTTCACGTCCGAGTCGGTGACCGAGGGCCACCCGGACAAGATCTGCGACGCGATCAGCGACTCGATCCTGGATGCCCTGCTGGCCAAGGACCCGCGCTCCCGGGTGGCGGTGGAGACGCTGGTGACCACCGGGCAGGTGCACGTCGCCGGTGAGGTGACCACCGAGGCGTGGGCCGACATCCCCGCGATCGTCCGCGACGTCATCCTCAACATCGGCTACGACTCCTCGGCCAAGGGCTTCGACGGCAACTCCTGCGGCGTCAACGTGGCCATCGGCGCGCAGTCGCCCGACATCGCCCAGGGCGTCGACGCGGCCTACGAGTCCCGCGTCGAGCACGCCGGAGAAGACACGGACGAGATCGCGAAACAAGGGGCCGGCGACCAGGGCCTGATGTTCGGCTATGCCTGCACCGACACCCCCGAGCTGATGCCGCTGCCGATCGCGCTGGCCCACCGGCTGTCCAAGCGCCTCACCGCGGTCCGCAAGAACGGCGTGCTGCCCTACCTGCGCCCGGACGGCAAGACCCAGGTGACCATCGAGTACGCCGGCGACCAGCCGGTCCGCCTGGACACCGTGGTCGTCTCCACCCAGCACGCCGACGGCATCGACCTCGAGCGCCTGCTCGGCGTCGACGTCCGCGAGCAGGTCATGCGCCCCGAGCTGGCCGACCTGCCGATCGACACGTCCAATGTCCGGTTGCTGGTCAACCCGACCGGCCGGTTCGTCATCGGCGGCCCGATGGGTGACGCGGGCCTGACCGGTCGCAAGATCATCGTCGACACCTACGGCGGCATGGCCCGGCACGGCGGCGGCGCCTTCTCCGGCAAGGATCCGTCCAAAGTGGACCGCAGTGCGGCGTACGCGATGCGCTGGGTGGCCAAGAACACCGTCGCCGCCGGCCTCGCCTCGCGCATCGAGGTCCAGGTCGCCTACGCCATCGGCAAAGCCGCCCCCGTAGGGCTCTTCGTCGAAACCTTCGGCACCGAGACCGTCGACCCCGCCAAGATCCAGCAGGCCATCACCTCGGTGTTCGACCTGCGCCCCGCCGCGATCATCCGCGACCTCGACCTGCTCCGCCCCATCTACGCCCAAACCGCCGCCTACGGCCACTTCGGCCGCCCGGACCTCGACCTCCCCTGGGAGCGCACCGACCGCGCCGACGACCTCAAGCGCGCCGCGGGCAACTAGCATGAGCGGGTGAGGGCAAAGCGCCCGAACCCGGTGCGGTGGCTCTGGTACGCGGTGGGCGGCCGGCTGCCCGACGTCTACCGCGAGTGGGTGCTCTACGACCTCACCAGCCGCACCTGGGTCCTGCGCCACCTCGCCCGCGCCCTCGTCCAACACTCGGTCTGGCTGCTGCTCCTACTCCTCCCCATCCCCCTGTCCCTCCGCCTGCCCATGATCGTGTTAGGCGTGTCGGTCGGCATGACCTTCTCCCTGTCCTTCATGGAGGACGCCTCCGAACGCCGCCTGATCCGCCACGGCTTCCCGGCCGGCCTCAACCGCCGCATCCGCGAGGAGTCCACCACCGCCGAACGAGCCGACCTCGCCGCCATGTACACCGCCTGGTACACGGCCACCCCCCACGCCGACGACCCACCCCCCGCCTGACCCCCACCCGGCAAGTCGTACTGTCCGGCAGCCTCACGACCCCCGCGGTGCTCCGCCCACCCCGACGAGGACGGCCCCGGCGCGTAGGCCGGTTTCAGAAGTCCGGTAGGCCGGGTGTGGCTGCGCGAAAGCGGAACACAGCTACCCGAGGCCGGGACACGCCCGGCCGCGGTCCACCGCACCGGTGTGTCCCGGCTGCGGGCAGCCGTGTTCCGCCTTCGTGCAGGCGCACCTACGAAACACCACCCGGGCCGGAGTCGCGATCCTCAGGCCGCAGCACGGCGATGCCGCGGTCCAGGTCGACGTCGACGCGGGGTGGGGCGCCTTCGGCGTCTTCTTTGCGCATCATCGACATCGAGTCGCGGTGGTCGAGCTCCATTCGCTTGGTGCCGTAGAACATCGCGGTGAACTCGTTGATGTAGGTGGCGGTCAGCGGGGTTCCGGGGCGGTTGCGCCGTTTCTGGCGCCGCAGCTCGTACACGCCGACGGCGACGAGGAGGATCGGCACGCCGGGGATGGCGAGCGACAGCACCGTCTCCACCGTGGACACACCACGGCAACGACCCGGCGCCCGGCCGGGTTCCGCTCAGTTGCGGGCGTCGCGGACCTGGCCGGTGGTGAAGTCTTCCAGGATGTAGCCGTACTGGAAGTTCATCCGCCGGCCGTCGGGGACGGTGAGCACGTCGCTGGTCGGGTAGCCGAGGTAGGACCGCTCCCAGCCGAGGCCGGCCCACCTCTGCCGGATCGGGCCGTACACGGCGAAGGCGCCGGTGCTGGGATGCCAGTAGATCGAGGCGCCGGCGAGGTCGCCGGAAGGCGCGGGACTCGGGGCGCCGCGGCGGGCGGCCTCGGGGTGCCCGAACGGCGCCGCGCTGGTGTACACGAAGCTGCCGCCGCCCTGGAAGTGGTTGAACCGACCGAGGCCGTCCGGGGTGGCGGACTGGTGGGTCGTGGGGTAGCCGAGGACCGAGCGTTCGGCGCCGAGTGTCTCGTACTTGGCCTGGATGTCGCCCTCGACCGAGAACGTGCCGAGGCCGGGCTTCCAGTAGAACGTGCCGCGCTGGAACCGGATGAACCGTCCGGTCCCGTCGGCGCCCGCGGTCTCGCCGGTCAGCGGCGGGCCGTAGGCCAGGTGCCCGCCGCGCGACAGGTAGACGGTCAGGATGTCGCCGGCCACGGCGTGCACTCCGCCGGCGGGCGACCAGTAGGCCCGGCCGCGCTGGTACTCGCGCCAGCGGACCGACGCGTCGCCCTGCTCGACGCCCACCGGCGAGCCGAGCGTGGACTGCAGGGCGGCGTCGCCGGCGTAGCGCCGGTCGATCGGGGTCAGGTAGCTGACGGTCAGGGTCTGGTCGGCGTCGGGCAGGGTCAGCTCGCGCACCCGCTCGGTGCCGCCGTCGCCCCAGCGGTCGAACGTGGCCACGCCGTCCACCGCGGCGTCCGGGGCGATGATCGGCAGCGTCATGCCGACGGTGAACAGGCCGGTGTCGGTCTGCTCGCCGCCGATGGTGAACCCGGCGGGCTGGTTGGACTGCACGGTGATCCGGCGCTGCTTGGGCCGCACCCCGAAGGTGTGCACGCTGGTGGTTCCGCGGGAGTCGGTGGCGCTGGCGGAGATCTCCAGCCGGGTGTCGCCGGCGTGGCCGTCGAACGTCAGCTGGAAGTTCCCGCCCTGCTGCTGCGCGCCGGGGTGGTCGTGACAGCCGCCGACGCTGCGGCAGTGCACGGTGGTCACCGACCAGGTCACGGTCAGCGGGCCGTCCTCGGGGTCGGTCGCCGTGGCCGTCGCCGTGATCACCTCACCGGCCGCGAACGTCTTGCCGGGGTCGGGCTCCCACACCGACAGCGCCGGAGCGTGGTTGCCGGGGTGGACGGTCGCCGTGGCGGTGGCGCTCGCGTCGAGCGAGTCGGTGGCGGTCAGCGTGACCGTGACGCTGTCGGTGCCGGCCGGGTACGCGTGCGTGACCCGGGCGCCGGTCCCGGTCGTGCCGTCGCCGAACGCCCAGCCGAAGGTGATCGGGTCGCCGTTGGGGTCGAACGACTCGCCCGCGTCGAACGTCACGGTCCGGGTGGCCGCGTCGACGGTGGTCCGGATGACCGGGTTCGGGGCCGCGTTGCCCGGCGCGTACACCAGCCGGCGCACCTTGCCGGACAGGATGTCGGCGTAGGCGATGTCGCCGCCGGTCGGCATGGCGCGGAAGGCGACCGGCAGGCCGATGTCGTTGCCGAACCCGTCGGTCTCCGGCTGGGTGCTGAGCCGGCCCAGCTGGTTGATGCCGATCGTCCACAGCCGGCGCGAGCCGTAGTCGCCGAAGAAGTACCGGCCGCGGTACTGCTCGGGGTACGACGTCCCGGTGTACACCAGCCCGCCGGTGACGCTGCTGCCGGTCGTGCGCGGGTAGGCATGGGCCGGCAGGGCGGTGGTCGTGGCGGCACACTGCGGCAGGTCGCGGTAGCCGCCCGTGGGCTCGTTGCCCTCCCAGCACGGCCAGCCGTAGTTGTTGCCGGGGGCGACGACATCGATCTCCTCGAAGGTGTTCCACCCGACGTCGCCGAGCAGCGGCCGCCCGGTGCCCGGCTCCAGGCTGACCCGGAACGGGCTGCGCAGGCCGCTGGCGTAGACCAGGCTGCGGGTGGCCCTCGGGTCGGCCGGGTCGTAGAACGGGTTGGTCGGCACGCCCGAGCCGTCCGGACGCAGGTGCAGCAGCTTGCCGTGCGGGTCGTCGAGGTTGAGCGCGCGCAGCGCGAGCGTGTCCACCCGGCGGTGGTCGGCGTTGTCGCCGATGCTCAGCCAGATCGTGCCGTCCTCGGCGGCGATCACCCCGGTCATCGCGTGGGCGTCCATGTCGCCGGTCAGCTTCAGGACGGCCTGCTCGCCGGTCAGCCCCGTGGGGATGCCCGCGGTGTCGGTGGTCACCGTCCACCGGCTCAGCCGCAGCTGCCCCCAGCTACCCGAGGGCGACTCGGTGGTGAGCACCGAGCGCGCGGTGTAGATGGCCCTGCTGGTCGGGTAGTCGGGCGCGACGGCGAGGCCGACCAGCCCCAGGTCCGCCGCGCCCTGCACCGGGAGCGCGGCGATCTGCCTGGGCTCTCCGGCCTGCCCGAGGCCAGGGGCCCAGGTGACCTTGCCCTGCTTGGCGATGGCCAGGAAGCTCTCGTCCGGCAGGAAGGCGAAGTCGGTGAGCTGGTCCCCGCCGGGACCGGCGGGCCGCATCCCGGTCGGGATGTCCTGCAGCAGGAATCCGGACGGCAGCATCGGCGCCGCGTGCGCCTGGGAGGCACGCAGGGTCACGGCCAGGCTCGCGGCGAGCACGGCCGCCGCCACCACGGCCACCACCCGGGAACTGCGCAGCAGCACTACGACCCCCTTACCGGTGGGCGGAACCCCAGAGCAGGACGTGGCGACTTTGTGCAGGTCGCACGCCCGTTATCGTCCAAAAGAGACCGAGTGTTTCACCTGATTGGGTGATCCTTCGAACACGGTGTGACGTATGCGTCGCCGGACGGTGGGCCGACCGCCGGTTCTGGTAGACCACGGGCATGACCGGGAGCACCACGACGCGGCGGGGGGAGCGGCGGCCGGCCGCGGCGCTGCCGGTGGCGCGCGTGGTGGTGGACGTGCCGCTGGCCCACCTCGACCGGCCGTTCGACTATCTGGTGCCGGACACGATGGACCAGGCCGCGGTGGCGGGGTGCCGGGTGCGGGTGCGGTTCGCGGGGCAGAAGGTGGACGGGTTCCTGCTGGAGCGGGTGGCGGAGTCCGACCACAAGGGACGGTTGGAGTATCTCGACCGGGTGGTGTCCGCGGAGCCGGTGCTCGCGCCGGAGATCGCCACGCTGGCCAGGGCGGTGGCCGACCGGTACGGCGGCACCATGATCGACGTGCTGCGGCTGGCCGTGCCGCCGCGGCACGCCCGGGTCGAGGCGGAGGCGCCGGGCGAGCCGCCGCCGGTCCCGGCGCCGCCGGAC